>JALGTI010000173.1 GCA_029821455.1 Candidatus Zipacnadia bacterium
TGAGTTGCGCAGGCATGGTTCGACGGTTCGGCGAGCTCACCGTCCTGAGTTTACCGAAGGACCAGCTCACCATGGCCTGAGCTTGCCGAAGGCCAGGATACCTGCGCTACCCAAGGTAGTACGTCCCCTGCATTTTTCAAATGAGATTGTACATCACTGAACCGGGGCTTGCGAACTTCCGATGCACACTTGGCGATGGTGTCAGCTTGGCGATAAGTTGAGAGCCAGCGAGGCCAAGCCCGCTGTCTGGAAGGTTACAGTGGTGCTGGGGATTGTGCTGGTGAATTTCTGGCTGCTTGGCCTGCGTACGATGGCAAACTGGGAACCGTGGGGCAACAACGATGAGCCTTCATACGTAGACCTGGCCCAGCGCATCGCCCGGGGCGATGGCTTCACTGCTACTGGTCCTGAGCGCTGCCACCATTGAGCACATCGAGACTAACCGTCAACCCCTCGCGCCATACCTGTGGTCGCTGTTTGCCGATGACAGCCGGGCGACGGCTGTTCGCCTGCGCCTGTTCAATCTGGGGCTGGGCTGTGTCCTGATAGTGCTGGTGGTAGTATTAGGCCACCGGTTGTGGGGCTGGCGCGGCTCCCTGGGGGCGGCTGCGGTGCTGTCGGTCAGTTGCCTGATGCTGGATATGTCGGCTGCAGTGATGGTGGAGCCGCTGCTGGGTATTTGGTTTCTCATATTCCTGGTGAGCGCAGTAGCGGCTACCTGCTCAGGCAGATGGTGGACATGGGCCGTGAGTGGCGCTGCTGCCGGGCTTGGGTGGCTGACTAAGGGCAGTGCCTTGCTGTGGCTGCCAGCCCTGGCCGTAGCCGCTGCCTATGCCGGGGGCAAATGGCAGCGGCGGCTCGGCGGTTTGCTGCTAGCCTTCGCGATGTTCGTCATTGTCGCCATGCCGCTGATGGCACGCAACCTGCGTCTGTACGGCAACCCGCTTTACAGTCTTCCGGGCGTGCTGATGTGGATGGATGCCTGGGAAGAGCCCGGTGGTGGGACCGCCTACTGGTACGAACCCGACCAGGTGCCAACTCTGGGCAAGTATCTGCGCACCCACAGCCTCAGCCAGATGGCTAAACGTGAAGGCGCTGGTCTGCTGTGGAACCTCAACTGGCTGGCGCAGACGATGGCCATCAGGGTTCCCAGGATTCACGACATCAGGCGTACCATCGTCGGCGCGCCGCTCCTGTTGCTCGGACTTATCGGCCTGGTAGGCCAGCGGCGCAGAGCTGTGGCGGCACTGACTGGCTCGGTGCTGCTGCTAATGTGGCTTTCGCTGGCGTGGTACTATGTGATCGGCCCCAGCCATCGTCTGTGGTTCGTAGCAAGTGTGATGCTGTTCGGCTATGCGGGCTGTTTCATCGCCGGCCTGGTGTGGGCAACAGGCGGGGCACTGGGACGTGTCTCGAACTTCCGCAATTCAGTTATCGCGCTGGTGGTTGTACTGGCTATCGGGCAGGCCTACGCCTGGCGTGCCAAGGTGCCCAGCCCCTTTGTCCCACCAGCATACAGTGAAGCCGACAAAGCCATTGACGACTGGACCGCAGCGAACATTGCCGCCGATGAGCCTGTCTGGGGGAAGTGGCCTGCCTCGGTTGACACGACAATCCTCACCTACCACACCCTCGCCGAATTCAACGAGCGAGCCCGGCACTATGGTGTCAGATGGTTGGTGATAAGCGACATACAGTACGGAAGGCGCTTGTGGCTGTTTGAAGAGTACATCTCACTCACAAGCGACCGCGGTCTGCAGTTGCGCAAGCCGCTGCCGGGCTGGGAGTTGGTATTTAAGGCGGCGGATGGCGCATACGTTCGTTACCTTGTGTTCGCGCGAACCCCCCACGATACGTAGGCACGTTCTTACCTCTATTCGTCCAAGCAAGCGCCAGCTTTGCATCTTGCTCGGCCGCGTCTCTGGCAGGTGCCGGGCGCTGGGGCGGGAAAATAGGTTGCAAGATGCAATCATCTTGGTCCCGGTATCTTGAATATGCTTGCCTGGCAGTGCTGAGCCTGACGCTGGCGCTGGCCCCGGTCTATGCCGGCAAGCTGTTCGTCTGGCAGGATATGTTGTTTGCTGCGCTGGTGTTTCTGGCGCTGCTGTTGGCGGCATGCGGAGCGCGCCGCTTTGCGCGGGCGATGCCGGCTACTTACGCTTGGCTTCTCCTCGGGGTGCTGTTGCTCGCCATTGCGGCCGCCGCCACAGGGGTGTACAAGCACGGCAGCCTTCTCGCATTAGGTCAACTCGCTGCCTACCTGGGTGCGTTTGCGCTGTGCTCTTCGTTGGCCGGCAATAAGCGTTTCGCCACAGCGCTCACCTGGTCGTTGCTGGCTGGCGCCGTGATTGCGGCGGCATGGGGCCTGCGCGAGTATATGTATACCGTTATGCGCGGCGGAGACGTGAGCTGGCGCATCTTTGGCCCCTTCAATAATCCCAACTCCCTGGCCGGGTATCTGGTGGTGCTCTTGCCGCTCTCACTTGCGCTGCTCTGGCGTGGCTTGAGGGAAAACCGGGGCGAAGGGCCACGCTGGGAGGCCATTGGCGGGTTATTTGGGACGCTGCTCATGGGCCTGGCTCTGCTGCTTACGGGTAGCAAGGCCGGCATCCTGGCAGCGCTGATCGGCCTGATGGTGTTCGCCGTCATCGCACCGAGGCCCAGCAGCCGCGCCAGCAGGATTGCCCGCAGGGCTGCCGCAATCGGCGTGCTGGTGGTGGTACTACTCGCTGTTCTGCTGCCGCCGATACGCGCTCGCATTACCACAGCCTTTTCCACCCAGTCGCACTCGGCAGCCTTCAGATGGTACACGTGGCTTGGCACGATAGATATGCTCAAGGCCCGGCCGCTGCTGGGCTTTGGCCCGGGCACCTTCCAATATGCCTATCCGCGCTATGCCCGGGCTGGCTTCACGCAGATGGCCCACGAGAGCTACCTGCAGTGGGCCGCCGAGATGGGGATACCAGCCGCCCTACTACTGCTTGCCACCCTTCTATTGATTGCGCGTACCATCTGGCGAAGGCTTAGGGTCAGCGACGCCACAGCCCGCCTGATTCCTGCTGCCGCCTTAGCCGGCCTGTGCGGCTTTGCGCTGCATAACCTCGTTGACTATCCCTGGTACGTATCAGCAACCGGCGCAACGATGTGGGCGCTGCTGGGAATCGCGATTGCCCAGGGCGAAGATGTGCCTCACCCGCGGCCATTTGGGCCGTATTGGCGGGCCTGGCTCGCGGGACTAGCGGCCGCGATTCTGCTATTGGCAGCACTGGGCTTGCGGGCCCAGAGCATCGCAGCGGGGGCTGACGCCATCACAGGTCGCGGCCTGTACGCTGCCGCTGCCAATCGCTATCGTCAGGCCCTCGCCTGGGACCGGCTTGATGCCGATCTATGGGTTAAGCTTTCCCACATTCAGGAGGCGATGGGCCGAGGCGGTGACAAAACGCAGTTGGTGGCTGCGGTCAACAGCCGCCTGCGGGTGGCCCAGTTACGCCCCACCCAGCCGGAGAACTACCGCAGGCTGGGACGCCTCTATGAGCATTTCGGCGACCTGCCATCCGCCGTTAGCGCTACTCAGAAGGCCATCGAGTATCAGCCACTATATCCCAAGGCTCTCGCCCAGCTTGGCCGCCTGTACGAAAAGCTGGGGCAGGATGACCTCGCTGCTGAGGCTTACCAGCGCCTGGTTGCCATCTATGACAGCCCCTATCGCACGGCACATGCGCTGGAGATACTGGGCGAGTACAGCTATGTCGAGGGCTGGATATTCCTGGGTAAGCAGAAGCTGGCCGAGGGCGATGGCCAAGCTGCCCAGGTCATATTGAGTCTGGCTGCGCGGGAGTTGGCCAGACAATTGAATGAGTTGGAGACCCACCGCGAACTGCTTGAGGAGATGGGCGCATGGGACCCCGAGGTGCAGAGCCGCGCCCGCAACAGGGCGACGGAGGTATTGGCCCTGCTGGAGGGAACAGATGACCCATTGACGAGGCTAAGGATGGCGGCGCTGTGGGCTGTCCTCAAACGGCCAGACAAGGCCAGACAACTCGCACAAGATAACCCGTTGCTGCAACCTGATTCTCCCAGGCCGCCAGAATGGGAGGAGGAAGATGCGCAGATAGTGAGAAAGCTGCGCGAGATACTGGCCGGCGGCGAAGCGGATAGCAGTGGTTAGGCGCAAGCAATAGTCGTTGCACGGGAGGCTACGATATGGCAAACGTACTGGTCGTGCACGGACCGAACTTGAACCTGCTGGGGATGCGCGAGCCACAGCTTTACGGCAACCACACCCTCGAGCAAATCAACGAGATGATGAGCCAGGAGGCCGAGGGCCTCAACATCGAACTGCGCTTCGTTCAGTCAAATCATGAAGGCGCACTCATTGACGCCATCCACGAGGCAATTGACTGGGCAGACGCCATCATCATCAACCCGGCCGCCTACACTCACACCAGCGTGGCATTGCGCGATGCCATTGCCTCGGTGCGCCTGCCGACCATCGAGGTGCACCTGAGTAACATCGCCTCCCGCGAGGAGTTCCGGGAGCGCTCGGTCACCGCACGGGTCTGCGTAGGGCAGATCTCTGGCTTCCAGGCCTACAGCTACGTGCTGGCCGTGCGGGCCGTCTATCATCTTCTCGCACAAGGACCCCAGTGATGACAGTCTATGACCGCACACGGAAGCTCGTCTCGGCCCTGGCTGAAACCGGGGCTGACACGCTACTGGTAAGCAAGCCACCCAACGTCCGCTACCTGACCGATTTCTCGGGCGAGGGCCTGGTGGTACTGAGCCAGGACGGCGATGCGGCCCTCTCCACCGATGGACGCTACCGCCTCACCGCTGAACAGGAGTGCCCGGATTGTGCGCTGGTGCTGAACGAAAATGGTCACCTGATGGGGGCCATCGGGCAGGTCAAGGAGACCGGCTGCAAACGGCTAGCCTTCGAGAGCGAGGGCCTCACATACGCCCAGTACCAGCGACTTACCGAGGGTCTGGATGATGTGGAACTGCTCCCCACCACCGGCCTCATCGAGAAGCTGCGGGCAATCAAGGACAACGCTGAAGTGGCCAAGGTACAGCAGGCGGCGGCGATTGCTGACCAGGCGCTCACCGACCTACTTCCCAGCCTCGAACCCGGCCCCACCGAGCAGGAGGTGGCCCTCGACCTGGAGCGGGCTATCCTGCTGGCCGGGGCCGAGGCGATTGCATTTCAGACCATCCTCGCCGCAGGGCCGTCGGCAGCTTGGCCCCATGCCATACCCGGCCAGCGCAAGCTCCAGGCCGGTCAGATGGTCAAGATAGATGTCGGGGCGCGGGTGGGTGGCTACTGCTCTGACATGACCCGCACTGTCTTCCTCGGTGAGCCGGATGAGAAGTTCTACAAGATATATCAGCTAGTCTTCGACGCCCAGGTAGCGGCCCTGAAGGCAGTCAAGCCGGGATTAGAGTGCAAAGAACTGGACCGCATCGCCCGCGAGGTCATCGCTGACGCCGGCTATGGCGAGAACTTCAGCCACGGCCTGGGGCATGGGGTGGGTCTGGAGGTGCACGAGGCGCCCCGCATTGGGAAGCGCTCGGACGCCGTCCTGCAGACGGGAATGGTCATCACGGTCGAACCAGGTATCTACATCGAGAACTGGGGTGGCGTGCGCATCGAAGACCTCGTGTTGGTCACTGAAGAAGGGGCACGAGTGCTGACTAATGCCCCCAAGTTGAGTTTCAGCGCATAGGCCCACCTGGTGAGCCTGATGCCTGTGGTATGTACATTCCGGTGGCGAAAGTCTGTTTTCTCCCCCAGATCGGCCAAGGTCTGCCGCGTGCGTCGCACCAACCCCTCGGCCTCAACCTCACTCGTGTCTGCGGAAACCTTGACCCAGAGTTCATACGGCTCTTGGTGCAAGGGAACCTGCGGCAACAGAGCCTTAACCAGATCAGACTTTAGTTCTTGGTTGAGCGTTTCCACCAGCCGCAACACCCGTTCTAACTCGATGATCTCGCGGTCGAGCGGATACGTCCCCGTCACCGCATAGTAGAGAACCACCGCTGGAAGCATAAACATGCCGACATGAGCCATGAGCCGGATTACACGTTGCTTTGAGGGTATCTGCCTTTGATGCTTAAGCCACTCATCAAACTCAAAGCTCTGCCCTTTAAGGCGCGCGCCAAGGGGGTAGAGCGCCGCCATAACGCCGGACATTTGGTCCCGGAGGAGTAGAAAGGCAAGCGGGAATACAAGAGTAAGAAGCAGTGCGCCGGCCATCCCACTCGTTGCCAAGTAGTGGGTGAAGCGCATTCCCAAATAGGCGCCCGCGAATGCAAGCACCGGGCCGGCTAGCAGCACAGCCCATGCCCATTTGGCGCCCCACATCATCTTTGCTTTACTGTCAAAGTCTGGCAGCGTGCGCAGGAACCGCAAGGACAAACGACCGGCCAGTGCAAGTATGCCGACACACACAACTAGCACGACAATGGCCTCGAGCGAAAGCGCCGTGCGGACGAAATGCGTGATCACCTCATCCCGTGACATCTGCTTCCACTCCCCTCTCGCGCCAGATGCCGTTCTCGACATTCCTTACTTCGCCTCCCCCGTCAATTCTCCTTACAGCGAGCTGGCAGGCTGCCGCCAAAAATATCTCTTGACTTCGCTTGGCCGAGGTGTAATATACTATCGCAACAGCAAGTGGCCCGTGCCCTGCGCGATTTCATCATCATGGGCGCAGTCTGGGCCATCTATAGCCCCAACGCGGTGGTAGCTGGGCCGGTGCTTTCGGGCTATTGTCTCAAGGCCGGCCTCACCGATTCGCAGATTGCGTTCCTCGTCTCGCTGACAGGCCTGATGGGCGCCAGCCAACTGCTCAGCTACTTCTTTACCCGGCGCTTCCGGGACAAGCGGCGGATGATGGTGGGGCTGGGCGTCTGGGAGATAACCTTCGTCAGCCTGGTTGTGGTTGCAGGCCTGAAGTTGCCTGAGGCGTACCGCCTGTACGGTATCGGCGGCCTGCTGGTGTTGGGGCTGCTGTTCGGTCATGCCGTGATGCCGGCCTGGACTTCATGGATGAGCAATATCATCCCCGGCGACATCCGCTCCTCCTATATCGGACGAAAAATGTTCATTATTTCCGGTGTCGGGGTAGTCTACCTGCTCCTGGCCGGCCGCTTCCTGGACGTTGTACCGTGGCCTCTCAACTTCCTTCTGGTCTTTGCAGTGGGCTGGCTGGGGGGGATTGGCGGGTACTTGGTGGCGTTGGTGACGCCTTATCCGCACATGGAAGAGCCCGAGAGGGGGACGATCCGAAGCCTACTTCAACCGCTGCGGGAAAGCGCGTTCGTCAGGCTGGGTCTGTTTCTGGTGGCTTGGCTGACGGCGGGGATGATGTCGGGAGCCTTCTACAGTGTGTATATGCTGCGGTATCTGGGTCTTTCCTACTCATTAGTGGCTTTGTTCACTAACATACAGTTGCTGGCCATGATGCTAGGCTATCGGTTATGGGGTATTGTCGCCCAGAAGTTCGGCAACAAGCCTGTGATCCAGTTGTTGGCCGTCCCACGAGTGATAGTGGCCCTGCTGTGGGCACTCACGACGCCGGGCAATTATTGGATAATGCTGGTCAGTGCCATGGCCCTCGGCGGCCTGTGTGGTTCTGGGCTCTCGGTGACAACCTCCAGCCTGATGTTCAAGACGGTCCCTCAGGGCAAGGATGTCTCCGGGTATATGGTGATATGGACCCTTTTCAACACCGTGGGCGTGGCGCTTGGCCCATTCCTTGCAGGCTTGTTGCAGAACAGCTTGGGCGACCAGCAGTTGCAGGTGCTGGGCACGGGAGTCTCCAGCATGCAAGTGGTCTTCGCCATCAGCGCGGCGGCTCTGCTGGTGCCGGTTGTACTGTCATGGCTGCTGCAGGAGACGGAAGTAGCCTCCCCGGTGTATGTCCTTGGCCAGTTCCGTGGTAACCTATTCAGCTTCGCCTACAACTTCGCCCTCTATGGCGCAGCCAAGGCCGACGAGACGCGAGCCGGCAGGCTCCGCGCGCTAGGCCGCTCTCGCAGCCCTCTAGCTGTCAGTGCGCTGCTGCGCGGGTTACAGGATACGAGTCCCACCGTCCGCCAGGGAGCCGTCGAGGGCCTCGGCGAGTCCGGCCTGCCCGAGGGCTTTGATCCGCTACTTCGTACTCTGGAGGATGAAGAGTCCGATGTACGCTCGCTCGCGGCTGAGGCGATTGGCAAGCTGCGCAAGCCCGAGGGCGTACACCCGCTTATCAGGACCTTGCACGACGAGGATATCCGGCTACGCAACAGTGCGGCCCTGGCGCTAGGGGAGATCGGCAGCGCTCAAGCTCAGGAGGCTCTCTACCAGGCGCTGCTGGAGCCCTTCGATCGTCACACCTTCGCCACGCTTGTAGATGCCGCCAGCCGCACCGGCGACCTACGCATCATCGAGCCGGCCTTCCAGCACCTGCCCAAGCTGCGCTCGCCGGTGGTGAGAATGCAGGTGCTCAATGCGGTCGGCCGTGTCATCGGTGAACGAAACCACTTCTACCGGCTGCGAATCGCTGACCGCTTAGGCCGAGCGGCGCTCGTGGAGCGGATGATGGCGCGGATTGTCAGGCTATTCAGGGCTGTCAAGCGGGGCACTGTCGAACAGCGGACCGAAATGCAGGGCCTGTCCACGGAAATCGCCGTGGCCGCGGCCAATGATGACTATGCGACATTCAGACCCCTGTGTCAGCGCCTCGCCTCGGTTGTGCTTGGGGTCGAAGACGCCCTGCCGGTGGTTTATGCTGGAGCTCGCAGCGTGCTATTGTACTTGCAGGCGGCTGACGAGACGAAACTGGAAGACGAGGGGCTGGTCTTCCTGACTATTGCCCTCACCTCCATCGCCCGCCACCTCGCCCCCCGGCCCCGGCAACCGGCGGGGCCGCATTGAGGTCTGCACACAGCCTTGACAGGCGCACGCAAGTCTGGTACGATTTGCGGCTGATAGGAGTACGAAGGTACCACCATGGGCTATTGCTTGTATAATAGCGGATTTGTGATAGTACGTGCACAGCCGGATGCTGACAAACTCCGGATGATGTAGTGTGCGAGGCCCGTGGTGTGACAGGCGCGGGCCTCGTTTGTTGCGAGTAGATGATAAAGATGCGTGGCGAGGTACTCGTTCTCAACCAAAACTACGAGCCGCTGAACATCTGTCGGTGGCAGCGGGCGGTAACGATGCTGTACCTGGGCAAGGCCCTGCCCCTGGCTCACGACTCCAGGGAGATCCACTCGCCCACCACTTCCATTCGATTGCCGACCGTGGTCCGCCTGGCCGAACACGTCAAGCGACCGTTGCCGCAGGTGAAGCTGTCACGCAGCAGTATAATGGCGCGCGATGCTCACACCTGCCAGTATTGCGGCAAGCGCACCAAGCCGCTCACGGTAGATCACGTGATCCCCAAGGAACGGGGCGGCAAGCATACCTGGGACAATGTGGTGGCCTGCTGTGTGCGCTGCAATGGCAAGAAGGGCAACCGCACGCCCCGCGAGGCGGGAATGAGCCTGGTGCGACCGCCGGCACGGCCACGGTTCATCCCCTACCTGAGCTACTCCACATTCACCTGGGCATTACGCAACGAGGCGTGGCGCGACTACCTGGAGCCCTTTGCCCCTCACCTGGTGCCGCATTAGGTTGGGCCTGAGCCCCGGCCCCTCTCCCACCTATCGTTATCCTTCCCCTCTCCGGAACGGAGAGGGGCTAGGGGTGAGGCCGCCGTTCCCTCAACGCACTTCGGATTGCCTCAAGCACCCCTTCCAGGTCGTTTGTCACCTGCAGATCAGGAAACCTGAGCACCTCGATGCCGAGGCGCTGAAGCTGGGCATCGCGCCACGTGTCATACTCAGGTTGCCGGATATGAAGCGGCCCATCTATCTCGATAGCTAGTTTGGCTTCCGCGCAGTAGAAGTCCAGGATGAACTCACCGAGCGGGTGCTGGCGGCGGATTCTGTGCCCCAGTTTTCGGCGGCGCAGATGGCTCCAGAGGATACTCTCATTGGTGGTGGGAGCCTTCCGCTGCTCACGGGCGAAGGCTACTTTTTCTTTGCTGGCGACCCCGACGATGGTGCGGCGGATGGTCTGAAGATTGGCCTCACCCCCGGCCCCTCTCCCTTCGGGAGAGGGGAGCTTACGGGATGGCTTGCGGGAGTTGTTATCTACCTGTTCGTCTTCGGTCATCTCTTCATGGAGCCTGACCGCGTGCCACCTTGTCCGTCGTGTTCCTCTCCGTGCGGGAGAGGGGAGTTCAGGCGATCGCTTGGGCACGTTCCTATCTGGGTCTTTGTCCTTAGTCATTCACCCTTCAGATCTAACCCCCGACCCGCCTTCGCTGTCATTGGTCGCTCTGCGTCCTGCCACTGTGCTTCTCCTCTCCCGCCTATCACTATTCTTCCCCGCTCTGGAACGGAGAGGGGACCAAGGGGTGAGGCTCCCCTGTCCGTCCCCCTCCACAATCGCAATTTCCTCATCCGTCAGCCCGTACAGCTCATACACAAGCTCATCAATGGCGCGGTCGGTGGCCTCAATCTACCGCGGGATGCAGTCACTGGCCGCTTCGCGGCGTATGTCGTCAGGCGCGGTTAGGACGTCAGGCTGCTGCTGGTTGCCCATAATCGTCACGTCCTCGGATTTGTCTGGCTCGACTGCCCCTTCTCCCGTAGGTGCTCATGGGGGTCAACGCCGATGGACATCAGGTACTGGTCAATCGCGCGGTGCTTGGCCAGCGCAAAGGCCATCGTGAAGAGTTGCTCGGCCGGAATCTCTTCCAGGTCTACAAAGCCCAAGCCGCTAAGCTCCCTGAGGCATTCCTCAAAGTCAACCTTGCGCACTAGCGTCTCGCCCCGTACAGTGTCCGTTATCTCTATTTCGATCTCTTTGGGGATTTCGACCTTGGTCAGCACTTTAGCTCGTAAAGCCATATTGGACCGTCCTCTCATTTTTCGAGGCCCGCCAGGGCCTCTTTCTGGATTTCAAACAGTTGCTTGAGGCCGCGCTGGCCGAGGTTGACGAGTTCACCGAGTTGGGGCACCGTGAACGGCGCGCCCTCAGCCGTCGCCTGCACTTCAATCAGCCGCCCGGAGGTGCACATCACCAGGTTCAGGTCCACGGCCGCCCGCGAATCCTCCTCATAGGAGAGGTCGAGCATCTGCTCACCCGCTACTATGCCCACTGAGATAGCTGCTACCTGGTCGCTCAGCGGCCAGCGCTTGACCAGGTTCTTGCCTTTGAGGTGTGCGCAGGCCTCTGCCAGAGCGATGTAGCCCCCGGTGATGGCGGCGGTGCGCGTCCCGCCATCGGCCTGCAGCACATCGCAGTCCACCTGTACCATGCGCTGGCCAAGGGCCCGCAGGTCCACCACCGCCCGCAGCGACCGCCCAATCAGCCGCTGGATCTCCAGCGTGCGCCCGCTCTGGCGGCCTGTAGTGGCTTCCCGCTCAGTGCGCGTGTCCGTGGAGCGCGGCAGCAGCGAGTATTCGGCGGTCACCCAGCCTTGCTCTGTGTTTACCAGCCAGCGCGGCACTCTGTCGCCTACGCTAGCTGTGCAGTGTACTTTAGTGTCCCCTATCTCGATCAGGCAGGAACCCTCTGCGTACTTGTTGATGCCGCGCGTGATCTTGCAGTCACGCAGGTCCTCGTTTCCACGTCCATCTTTGCGTAGCAATCTCAAGCGTCCTCTCTTTACAGGGCCGGCTGCCGCATCGCCGATGGCAGGCTGCCGGTCCCCTCGATATATTGCCTGAGGCCTTCCACTAATGCGACCGCTGACAGTTGACGGATATGATCCTGGGTCAGCAGCCTCTCCTCCGCGCGGTGATTCAGATACATTAGCTCCACAAGACACGACGGCATCGTCGTCTCGCGCACCACCACAAAGCGCGCCCTGCGCACCCCGTTGTCTTTACGCTGCAGCTTGTTCAGGAGCTGACGGTGCACGATCGTTGCCAGGCAGTTGCTGTCGCGCGTGTACCAGTATGTCTCAGTGCCGTGGTTGGTGTTAGGCCGTGGCATGGCATTGCAGTGGATGCTCAGGAACACGTCCGCGCCCAACTGATTGGCGAACCCGGCCCGGGCGAACAGGTCTACGAAGACATCCTCATCACGCGTCAGGATTGGCCTGGCCCCAGCGCGCAGCAAACCCGCCACCACCCGTTTGGCTACGTCCAGGTTGATCTCCTTCTCCAGCAGATTCCTGCCTCGTGCCCCGCTATCCCGCCCGCCGTGGCCGGGGTCAATGACGATCGTCTGCCCTTGCAACCTGTCGCGCCGAAACTCCACCGTCACCTCTGAGCGGGCCGCATCGCAGGTGCTCTTAAGCCGGATAAGCTGGCGCATATCCATCGCCATCCGCGTCCATCCGCTTTGCTCCTCGCCTGCGACCATCAACTGCCGCACGAAATCCCCCTCTACCGGTTGAGATATGTTCTCTGCCGGCGCAGTCACATCTGGAAAGTTGACGATGACCTGCGGCGGATTGTCGCTAACATCAATGACGGGGATAATTGGCCCGGTGAACCGGCAGGTGATGATAGTGCGCTCATCGCCGACCTGCTTGCTGATGACCTGCTTGAACTCGAGGCTCCGCCGATCAATCAACGGCTCGTCGCCATCTAGGTGGCCCATTATGAATGTGCCGCCGCAACCATCCGGCCGCGGCCGCCACAGGGCCAGATGCCTGTCTATCAGGTCCATCACGAAGCGGGCCACTGCGGGGCGTGACTTGAACTGGCCGAAGCGCACCCGCCGCACATTGCCCTGATTGACCAGCGTGACGTATGGCTCCTCGGTGATCTCGATGTGAGGCAGGTCCACGAAGGCGCGCTCCGGGTTCTTCATCCAGTCAGTGCTTGCCTTCAC
>JALGTI010000174.1 GCA_029821455.1 Candidatus Zipacnadia bacterium
GCTGGTACATCGCGCAGTAAGGTTGCGCACACGTCCCCGCGATACCACTCTAAATCACTTTCCATTGTCGAGTAGCCCTCTGCAAGAACGACAATCTCAATGTTGCGGTCCAGCCCATCACGCTCCCACGATGCCAACTGGCCGGCTTGATTGCCGGTCAGGTCCAGCAGGGGCTGACAGGGGTGGCTGAAGGCCGCCTCGAGGTTGTAGATGTTATCCCAGCACTTCAGCCCCGCACCCTCAAACCACAGAATCTGATTGTTCAGTTCATCAGGCCCGCGCGGCTGACCCCGATGCCTGATCTGGATGACGTGGTTGTAGGTGGAAGAACCCCCTCCCGTCCAGGCAGCCTCGTATGTTTCCGGGCGGATTATGTACCCACACGGCGGGTTATGTGTCCAGTCATTGTAGCCGTTCCATTGCGCCAGGATGAGGCCCTTGCTCACCGTTGTGTAGTACCACGAGGGTAGCTCGCCAAAGAAGAAGCCGTACTCCGGCTCAACTACATCCAGATGCTCGCGGATGGGAGCGTAAGTCATCTTCACGCCATTGGGGTCGTTGGCCCATAACCGCATGCCATTGTAGGTTCGCGAGTTCGGGCATGTATATGCCTGCATTCTCAAGGTGGGCGCCTGATATGGTTGGCCTTCAGGGAACAATTGCAGCGATTGGGCATTAACCAGGATTACCTCGGGCAGGTCGGCGAAGAAGACCCATGTTGCCCGTGCTCCAAGTCTTTTGCTTGTCATCAACTCAGTTTCAAACGCAACGATGTTGCCCTGTGGTTTTGTGATTTTCGTGTGCCAGGGATACTCCCAGAGCATGTTGGAGGCGTCGTTAGGATGAACATAGCGCACAGAGGGCCCGCCTTGTTTGGGATAGGTGCCCCCGAATACCGCTCTGCCACGCACATGACTTTCCGGCAGGAAGGTAGCATACTCGTCACCATTCGGATTGCGGTAGTAGACCCACTCACTAGCATAGGTGCGGATGCGCAACTTTCCATCCCCGATGTCCTCGATGGTCCCCTCGCCAGGTGGTAAAGCGTCCAGTGGCGCAGGCGATGGGTTGTAGATGCTTCCGACTTCCAAGCTCAGCGGCGCCTTTTCCAGCGTGTCGCGTATCTCCCCCAACACCTCCTGAGCCCATGCCACATCGGAGGGACCATACCAGCCAACCTCCCGAATGGCGTGGCGCATTACCCGCAGATCATCGAACCGCGCTCTAGCATACGCAAGGGTGCCGCGCAGTTGCTCGTCGGCCGACAGCTCATCCAGTTGGGGCCGTATCTGTGCCAAGGCGTCACTGAGTGTCCGGTAGTAATTGCCCTCCGCTACACTTCTTTCCACCAATCTCTCCTGCCGGACCTCAGTAACTTTGTCCTTCTCGATGAATCGCACCAGGCAGGCCGAGCCCTCCAGCATTAGTTCTCCCCGCTTGATCATGCTGGAGGCGGGCGCGTCTACACCCTTGTGTCTGCGGATGCAGTTCTTGAGCGTTATCACCGTTTGGCAGCCATTAGACACGTCCACGTTTGACCAGATATTGGCCGTGCTATCTCCAGTGGTTTCAATGATGCAGTTTTCAAACGTCAGGTCAATATCATTGCGTTGCTTGACTCGGTCTATCAGAAAGTTGTGGTAACAGCGGAACGTCACGTTTTTTATGGTGTTGGTGAAGGGTCCGGGGTAATACCCCGCGCGAGTGCCAAGGCAGTTCACCGCCGGAGAACCCTCGGTCGGGAAGCAGTCCACCAGGCCCCCATCCCATTGCAGGTTGGAAGTGCGGAAGTAAACCACCGGGTAACCCTTGGCCGGGCCTATCCGCACAGTGACGTTTTTCCACACGCCGGTGGCACTATTTGCCACGTCAAGCCACACTACCCCGTCAATAGTACAGTTCTCCCACTGCGCATCGCCCAACAGATATGTCAGGTGCCGGCCCCAGTCCGGGTAAGCTATGACTATCTTCTCCCCTGGTCGCATTATTAGCTGGTCCTGGACAGTGATGCCGACATTGCTGACCAATGTGTGTTCGTCCACAAGTCTCACGACATTGGGATCCTTTGCATCACGAGTCATTGACTGAATGGTATTGCCCTCACCGTAGATATAGGCGCGTGTGGTACTGTACGTAGTATTTGCGCTGCCTATCGTGTTCGTACTCATTATGACACCTACGATTCCCAAAGTGATTGCAGCTTTGCCTGTTCTCATTGCTTACTCCCTCGGATCGTACGCTAGTGATGCGTCGGGCGCTCTGCTGTCCCTGCAGCCTAGCAGGTCAGGTTCACATGTAGACTCTGGCCGGCCTCGATTATCAGGTCATCACGCAACGTGATGGTCACCAGTTCACCGCTCTGCTGATGCTCAACCTCAATAGTATCCCCGTTGAGGGCGACGGCGATGTGCGAGACTTCCACACCATCCGGCACTGCAAGGCGGAGGGTCTTCAGTTCTACTCCACCCGATTTGACCTCCAGCTTGTTCTCCTGGCTGTTGGGGACCTGTGACTGAGAGAATGTGCCCCAGCCGGTGGCTGTGATGAAGAAGCAGCGCACATCATCAGGCTGCACGCGGGGCGCGAACCGCAGGCTCTTATCAGGATACGAGTAGGCATAGCCGCAGGCAGCCTCCAGGATGGCCCAGTTGGTCATAGGACGCACGTAGTGGTCGCCACACTCCGGCTCGTTAAAGGGGTTGCGGCGAGTGCCGTCAAAGCGCTCCCGGGTAGCCGCGACCAGATGCCAGGCCGCGTCTATGATCCCCTCCCAGATCATTCCACCGGCTACGTGATAAGCCAATGATGACCAACACTCGTCGGCGTAACGCATGGGAGTCTCCTGCCGGCCACCATAAGGCCACGTTGTCGTAATCAGGCCCTTGTCTCGCTCATCCACAAAGATGCGAGGCTGCTGAACGTGGCCACGGAAGTTGTGCCAGAAGTTATACTTGTAGATGCTGGTGTAGGCTCTCTTAACGTTTTCCGGATTGAAGATGTAGCCCAGGTCGAGGGCATGTGCCCACCACTGGCCGAAGAGTTGGTCGCTGAGGCAGCCCTTGCCATATTGGTGATGGTCAGCTCCCTCCTCTGCCTCGTCGAAGATCTGCTCGTAGTACTCGCCATTGAAGAGATTCTCATCAACCCACGCCGAGCCTTTGTCAAATAGGCCACGCCAGTATGTCGCCAATTCTTCCTCACCTTTAGTCTTCGCCATCTCTTCGGCTGCGCGTAACGCGGCCAGGTAGAGGCCAGTGCAGAATGTATTGGCCCCGTAAAAGAACAGGTCGTAGGTATTCCACTGCTCGCCGGAGAGTACGCCATCTTCGTCGGGGTCCCATTTGCTGATGCCGAAGGCCATCGCCTGCTTGATTGGGTCCCAGACCTCATGCAGGAAGCCCAGTCCCCCACCCTGGCGGAACTCACGGTAGGCCTTGAGGATAGTGCCCCAATGGCCGTCGCAGGCCAGGATCTCGCCCCCGGGTTCGTCACCACCCCAACGCGGCAAGAAGAACGGCAGCACAGTGCGGTGTGGAATCTGGCCCTCGGGACCGAGTTGGATAATGAGGTCAGTGCGCCGCATTGAGCGCTCAAGCTCCGGATACAGCTTGCTCAGTGACATCTCGTAGTTCCATACGTGGGTACAGTTCAGCGGACAACAGCCGCCTCCGCTGCACCAGCTTCCGGTGCTGGCCCCGCAGGCGCCCTCAAAGCCATGAAACGACCCATCCTCATTCCACAGGCAGACAGGGGTACGAATGGTGGAAGTCTGGCTGCTGATGCAATCCAGGAGCCAGTAGGGAAGCGTGCTGTCGTAGAACGTGTCGCGCCACAGGCGGGTCTGTTCGGCAAGGGCGGGCAGATTAGCCACAAGCTGCCTGGTCACATCCAGGGCATCCGAGAACCGGTTGTTGTACATATTGCCGATATAGTAGCGGTTGCTGCCCTCTTCCACGCCAAAGTGGCTCTGGCCCCAGTTGACGTAATGATTGGGGAAATGCCAGGCAATGATAAAGGTGATCACCTTGCTCTCGCCGGCCTCGAGGGTGAAGGGGACGCACAACGCACCGTTGTAGGTGCTGCCCTCGGGCGACGGTCCACGCTGGCTTTGTAGCCCCAGGCTGGCGCTGCCGGCGAACTTCTGCCACAAGGCCCCCAGCTCATCCCACTGCAGCAGGGCCGATGCTTCATCCGACAGAGTTGCCAGTGCCATCGTGCCATAGCCAGGGTCATCCTCGGGCGGGCTCAAATTGCGCATGCAGATAGCTGTAAAACCATCTTCGCGCACCAGCTCGTTGAGGTTGCCCCCGTAGCAAGGGCAGCGCGTCCCCGTCACCGGCGTCTGGGCATCCTGACCCACGGCGTTCTGGAGAGTAGCCATCAACGCCCCGCTGATCTGCGCGTCGCCCGGATTGGTCACGGTGAAGTTGAAGACGGCGGCCGGATAGCCTGATGCCCGCGTGTCCAGGGGCACCATCGGCGAAAAGGCCTCCAGGCTGACCTCGACGGGGAGGCTGTCATCCAGATAGCGCAGCTCCGCTATGGGGTATTCGCCGATGTACTCAATGCCGGCCACGCCGGGCAGCTCCTGCATCATCTGCTTGAGTTGAGGGGGCACTATGTGGTCGCTACTGGAGGCCGGCCCCTCATAGTCTTCGTCATATAGGCCATCCCATATCAGAGCCCTGGCTTTGAATGGATGGCTTCGATGCTGACGCGCGCAGATGGCGAAGAACGAATCGGGGATGAAATGGTTATGGTTGACCTGGTTGAATATCTGCCACTGCCGCAGGCTGCCGTCGCCAGCCAGACACAATTCCCCACAACCGATGCCTCCTAGCGGCATTGCCACTGCCCGCAGGCTTTCACCCGTATAGACAATCTGCTCGCTGCGGTTGGCTTTCTCTTCGACCCATTTATGGAACTCATCAGGGCACAGCTTGTGCGCATCAGCCACTGCTATCGCCTCTCTCGGAGGGAATTTCGTAGCTGGACTGTCTTCTTCGCCTTACGAGGCAATCTTCCTTCCAGGAGCTAACACTATTCCAGCCTGCGGCAGCTATGGGTAAGCTGCGGTTCGACGGGCTCACCGTCCCGGCCTGATCGAGGGAGAAGCTTACCCTACACGACTTAGCAGGCAAGACGCCTGCCCCACGTGTGATGCACAGGCGGGAGACCCGTTCCCACGAGTCGGCGGGCCGGTCTTACAGGAACTACCAGACCGGTGGCGAACTAATCGTGGACCTTAGAACAAGGGAGATCGTGTCGTGCCTGCACCGGGGACGCCTGATAACAATAAGCACGCTGGGGACCGCCAGCGCGTAGAGCTGGTCTGGCCCGGCAAGAGGCGGCGGGTCGAGCGGGTCGAACTGCCATTGAAGGTGGTTGAGCGAACCGGGGAGCCAGCGGCCCAGGATGGCTGGTGCAATCAGCTTATCCGGGGCGACAACAAGGCGGCCATCTCGTCCCTGCTGAGGGAGTTTGCAGATAGGATTAACCTCATCTACGTTGACCCGCCCTTCGCCACCGGCTCGAATTACTCAGTGACCATTAGTGTGGGCGCACAAGCGGAAATCAGCAGCGAAGATAAGGCCTACAGCGATACGTGGGGCGGGAGCCTGGAGAACTACCTGCAGATGATGTATGAGCGGCTGATCCTGATGCGGGAACTGCTGGCCGAGACCGGCAGCATCTATGTGCATTGCGACTGGCGTACGAATGCGGCGTTACGTCTGGTAATGGATGAAGTGTTTGGACCTGAGAACTTCCTCAACGAGATAATCTGGATGTACGGTCTGGGGGGCAGTTCGAAAAGATACTGGCCACGCAAACATGACAGCATTCTGTGGTACTCCAAAACGCCGGACGGCCAGGTCTTCACTGCAGATCGCATCCCGGCCAGTAGTCAGCGGATGAAGGGGATGGACAAGAAGTGCCCTGACTGCTGGGACATCCCGGCTATCAACAATATGGCCAATGAACGGACCGAGTACGCCACCCAGAAGCCGGAGGCGCTACTGGAACGGATTATCCGCTCGTCATCCCGGGAGGGCGATATTGTCGCTGACTTCTTCTGCGGGTCGGGCACCACGGGGGTCGTGGCGGAGAGGCTGGGGCGGCGTTGGATCATGTGTGACGCCTCGCGGTGGGCCATTCACATAACCGGCAAGCGGCTGCTGGAGACTGCCGAGAGTTTACGGCCCTTTGAGGTGCTGAGTGTCGGGCAGGAAAGCGGAGAGCCTCCTGGTGGGCGGCTGGAGGTGCAAATCCGGCGGAGCGACGCTGAGCCCCAGCGGGTCGCGATTGAGCTGGCCGGATATGAGCCGCCTAATCCCGGACTGCTAGCGG
>JALGTI010000175.1 GCA_029821455.1 Candidatus Zipacnadia bacterium
CCGGCCATCGTAGTCATCAGCGTACATAAGCGCCCCAATGCCAATGTTGCGCAGATTGGAGAGGCAGGAGACCGATTCAGCGCGGCGGGTGGCCGCCTCATAGACGGGCAGCAGGATGGCTGCCAGCGTCAGAATAATGGCGATGACCACCAGCATCTCCACCAGCGTAAATCCGCCGCTCCGGCAGGAGAACCGCCAAACCCCCCGGGGTACAGGGTTATTGGGCCTCATCGTTCCAGCCGTAGATGAGTCCGCTATCTCTTACGGATAAATACCGCGCAGCCGCTGGGCCTCTGCTACGCGCGAGACCGCCAGGTCCATTGCAGCATCCCTCATATTCAGTCCATTGGCCTCCGACATCGCATACACATCATGGAACGCCTGAATCATTACCTTGCGCAGGTTGCTGTTGACCTCTTCTTCACTCCAGAAGTAGGCCTGGATTGACTGGACCCACTCGAAGTAGGAGACCGTAGCTCCGCCGGCGTTGGTCAAGATATCGGGGATGACAAAAACGCCTTTGTCATCGAGAATCTGCTGGGCGTCAGGCGTGGTGGGGCCATTAGCCGCCTCGGCAATAATCCTGGCCTGTACCTGCTCAGCGTTATGCTTTGTGATGGTTCCTTCCAGAGCAGCCGGCACCAGCACGTCGCACTTGATGGTAAGTACATCGTCTCGGGCGATGTCCTCAGCCTCCGGGAAGCCCTTGACCGAGCCGGTTTCCCTCGCGTGCTTAAGTAGAGCGTCTACATCCAGGCCACGGCGATTGTAGACAGCTCCCCAAATGTCAGAGACGGCGATGACATCAAAGCCTATCTCGCTAGCCAGCCGCACCGTCACGCTGCCAACCTTTCCGAAGCCCTGCACCGCCATAGTGGCTCCCTCGGGTGACATTCCCTTCGCTCGCAGTACCTTCTCGATCACAAAGATGCAGCCCCGACCAGTCGCCTCACTGCGCCCGCGAGACCCCCCCAGAGACAGGGGCTTGCCGGTCACCACACCCGGCACCACATAGCCCTTATTCATGCTGTAGGTGTCCATCATCCAGGCCATAACCTGCTCATTGGTGCCCATGTCAGGCGCAGGGATGTCCTTCTCGGGACCGATTACCTCGACCAGCTCGGAGGTAAAGCGGCGAGTCATCCGTTCCAGCTCGCCCTGCGACATACTCTGGGGGTCACACGTGACGCCACCCTTTGCACCACCGTAGGGGATATTGACCACCGCACACTTCCAGGTCATCCACATCGCCAGGGCGATGACCTCATCAAGCGTCACATCTGGATGATAGCGGATGCCGCCCTTGCACGGGCCACGCTCCATACTATGCTGCACGCGATAGCCGGTGAAGACCTCAAAGCCTCCGTCATCCATCAGTGTCGGGATGTACACGATCACAATGCGCTTGGGCTTGGCTAGCTTCTTGTGGATTGCTTCTGACAGCCCGATGCGCTCGGCGCTTTCTGCCAACTGCTGCAGCGCCATCTCTCTGGGATTGACGGTCCCCTCTGTTTGTGCGTCCTTGCTTGTTACCGTCATCACAACTGCGCCTCCGTTGTTTAGAGCTATTGGCCAGCGCTCTGGCCTCCCGCCCGTAGTATGTTTATCTGCATCCGCAGATTTGCAGCTCCATCAGCGAAAGCCATCAGCGGCTTGCCACCCTCGCAGACGGCTTCCACAAACCGCGATAACGATTCCTGGACAAAGTCGGTGGCCTTCAACTCTGTGTCGCCAATGCTCAGGTATGCGCAGAACTGGCCGGCTTCATCGTTGCGCCCCTCGTAGTCGGCCAGTACCCCGTTGACACCCAGCTTGCGCACCAGCGCTCCTTCCGGCACGTTGCCGACGACGACCCGCGCCTCAATCAAGGCCTGCTTATCCCGCGCTGCGTAGGTGAAGGTAGCCTCCACCTGCTTTTCCTCAATGCGGCAGCGCTCACTGCCGGCTACCATCTCACCGGGGCCGCAAATCGCCTGCACTATGCTCAAAGGGTGGGATGCGAGGTCAATCCAGATCTCTTCTCTTCTGGCCTGTCCGCCGCGCCCCCGGGAGTCCATCTGCATTTCCACCCGTTCAATCGGTTCTACTTCAGCAGATAACCCCGCCAACTCGCACAGCGCGAAATACGACTGCGCGGCGGCTGCATACTGGGTATTGACAGCGGCCAGTACGCCGGCTTGCTCGACTGCATCCAGCATTTCATACGCGTCGGCCAGAGCATCACGCTCAGGATCGTGTTCATACCAGGCCACCGGCTTTTCGCACATCACATGGCAGCCGGCGGCAGCGGCTGCCAGCACATGCTCCTTGTGCAGCTCTGGCGGCGAGCAGACACTGACTAGCTCCGGTCTAGCCTCCTCCAACATCTCCTGTACATCCCAGTAGCCTTGCCCCTCAAAACCAAACAGATCGCGGAGCGCTTCTGAAGTCTTCTCGACGGTCTCGGGGCTACTGCCAGCGAAGGCCACCAACTCACAGCCCAGCAGATGGTACCACTTGGCGTGGTGCTTGCCAATGCCAGAGGCGCCAATCACGGCGGCTCGCGGGCGGCTATTCAACATCTGCTGGCTCCATCACCTGACATTCGACCTTGCTGGCCCCGCCGTGGCTGGTTACCGTCTGGCTGAAGGTGCGCCGCTCTCCCGGCTTAATATTTTCCAACGTAATGATATTCTCGCCGGTCTTGTTGTAACGCCTATCCCGCACGACGATTTTGACCACGATCGCGGGCACATGTCCATCCCCTGTATTCGACACTTCTCCAAACACCCGGACCAGGTTGCGGTCTTCATCAATATTGTACCTGTACCGTCGCACAACAACATCCTCAGCCGTACCCAGGGAGGCCCGTCTCAGACAACTGCTGCCGGCAACCGATAACGCCACCACAACCAGCAAGCCGATTGACACTCCGCTTCTGACGCTCATCAGTTTCAACTTCGTCACCGAATAGCCCATTCCTTCAGTCAGCCAATTTGGTGCTCAAGGCTTCCACAGTCAGCCGGCTGCCCTCGGTGAACGCCACCTGCGGCTCCCAGCCCAGCCTCTCCCGGGCCCTGCTAATACCCAGGGCACAGCGATGTATCTCGCCCTTGCGCTCCTGCCCATAGATGGGCGGCCCCTGGTAGCCTGTAGCCGCGGCGATAGCGTCGAATACCTCCTGGTCGGTGGTCTCGATGCCAGTGGCGATATTGAACACATCATTATCTCCGCGGCTGAGGGCCAAGACATTCGCTGCCACCACGTCGCTGACGTACACATAGTCCCTGGTCTTGGAGCCGTCACCGAAGATAGTCGGCCGTTTGCCAACCAGCATCAGGCCAGCAAAGATCGCATTGACCCCGGCTTCGCCGTGGGGGTTCTGCCGAGGCCCGTAGACATTGCCATAACGCAGCACCGTGTAGATCAGGTCGTCGTTATCATGATACAGCCGCAGGTAGTGCTCGACAGTATGCTTGGAGATGCCATACTGCGAGAGGGGATTGATGGGGTGCTCCTCATCGGCAGGTATGCACTCAAGCTCCCCATACACCGCCCCGCCTGTGGAGGCGTAGATGAACTTGTGGATTCCCACGCGGATGGCGTTCTCAATCAGATATATGCTGCCGACGATATTGGTGGTGGCATCGAAGGCCGGCTCGGCTACTGAGCGGCGCACGTCCATCTGGGCAGCGTGGTGGTTGATTACCTCGGGCTGCTCCTTGTCAAACACCTGCGCAAGGGCAGCCTCGTCGGTTATGTCTACCTCATAGAAGGTGGCTTGCGGATTGAGATTCTCTCGCAGGCCCGTGGAGAGGTTATCCACTATCGCGACCGCGTGCCCCTCAGCGATGTACCTGTCTGCAACTTGCGAGGCAATGAAGCCCGCGCCGCCCGTAATCAGTATCTTCATGCTCTCACCCTTTACCAGCTAACGTTGGCGGTTCCTGGTAACTATCAGCTTGGCTGCAGCCAACACAGTGCCATTTCGCCAGTGGTCGGTCGCAGCCCTCCAGGTAATTCCCGAAGTTATGCGAGGGACTTGCCACACCGAGGTTGGTCGTGAAAGCCATTCCTACAGCGTGTAGAACCTGTCCCCAGCAATGACATTGTGCTATAATACACAAGATCGTGAAGTCACGATAGCAGTTTGCTGTACTTCCATTCGCTAAGCTGGACCCCATGGCCTGGGCAACAGAGAAAGCGTGATAAAGAGATGCGGAGACTATTGACAGTCACGGCGTTGTTGGTACTCGTGGCCGGGAGTGGGATGGCCCAGGATACGGTGCTCCTGCGCTACAAGTTCAACGAAGGCGCTGTGCACACCTACCGGGTGGACGGTCACGGCGAGGGTCAACTCATCGTCCGCGACCCTACCGGCCAAGGCGGTGACCAGGCCACCAGTATGGTTATTACGATGCAAATGAGCTACACCATGAGCGTGGAAGCAGTTGATGAGCAGGGGAATGCCACCGTTGAAATGATGATGGGGCCAATCTACGTTTCCACTGATACCAGCGGCCAGCTTATGCAGACCACCATTGACTTCGCCACAGGCGAAATGACTGTCAACGGCCAGCCCCAGGAACTACCCGAGGCCATGCTGGGCCTGTTAGCCAACGGGATTCGGATGAAGATGTCGCCGAGGGGTGAGGTGGTTGAGGTGGAGCATCTTCAGCAGATGACCACACTTCTGAAGATGAGCGGCCTCAGCCAGTTTGACCTGCGAGACCTGATGAAGCAGGCCGGACCTCAGTTGCCCGAGGACCCCGTCGAGGAGGGCGACACCTGGACCCAGACGGTGGCATTCAAGCCGCCGGGGCAAGAGGCCGACGAAGACGAGACGCCGGTAATGATGGAGAGCACCTATACGATGGCTGGCTTCGACGAGTATGAGGGCCGCCGAATCGCTGTGCTGAACGTGGAGACTGATTTCGACCTGCCCGCGCAGGAGCCCACGGCCGTGGACCTGGCCGGCATGGGCGGACTCACCATCACCATGCTCCGCCTCAGCCAGCAACTCCAAGGCACAATGGGGTTTGACTATGAGCGTGGCTTGCTGGTCGGCAGCACCTTCAACACCTTGCTCAACACCCACACCAAGATGCAGGGCACCAATATCGTGGACGGCACTGAGGTCCCCTTCGTCGTGGATACCGAGATGCGTGACTTTGAGATGACAATGACCCTGGAGTTGGAGGAGTAGCACGGGCGTGGCAGAATCAGCGTGGGCGCTTGTGTTTGATGTTGATGGTGTGATAGCGGACACTGAGGTCCTCAACGCTAAAGCCAGTGTGGAGATGTTTCGGCAACTGTACGGCATTGCGGTGCAGCCGGACGATTTCCGGCCGTTCATCGGCACCGGCGATGAGCGCTATGTGGAGGGAGTGGCTGAGAAGTACAGCATCAGTATTGACACCCAGGCGGCTGTAGAGCGGCGCGCCGAGAACTTCTTCAAGCTGCTGGAGACAGCGCCGCTTCCTGCCGCGCCGGGAGTGCTGGAACTGGTGGCCGCAGCCCGCCAGCGGGACGATGTGAAATTGGCCATCGCCACCTCCGGCCAGAAGGCCAAGCAGTTCCCCGTCATCGCGGGCACAGGCCTGAAGCTGGAATGGTTCGATGTTGTAATCACCGGAGATGTGATCTCCAAAAAGAAGCCGGACCCGCAGATATACTTGCTGGCTGCCGAGGGCCTAGGGTTGCCGCCGGGGCGATGCGTTGTGGTTGAAGACGCTCCTGCCGGTGTCCAAGCTGCAAAGTCAGCCGGAGCGGTTTGTGTGGCCGTGACCAGCAGTGCGGATGTAGGCGAATTGGCAGCAGCCGATCTCATCGTGGATAGTCTCGCCAGACTATCCTTGACTGAACTCGAAAGACTCATCTAACAGTCGTAGAAAAACACTCCTGGCGCTCGCCCACATTCTGCTCGCCCAGCCACGTGGGTAGCCCACGACAACAAGAAAGGGGATTAACGATGTTCACTGCCTGGGAACTGAGGGAAAGCCGTGATATGGCCCTGGACTGGGCCCTCAACGCCCAGGTCAAAGATACCTCTTCGGTGAACTACGGGAGCTTCTGGCGGACGTACCTGTGGGGTGAACTGAATGATTATAGCAATGATCGCTTCCTGGAATGTGTGGGGATGACGCTGTGCTCGCTGACGCGCGTTGCCGAGCTAGATGGCGACGACCGGGCCTTGGAGGCAGCGGTGCTCTGTGCCGATAGCTACCTGGAGGCCTGCCATTATGAAGGGCCGGATCCCAACCTGATGGGGACGATGGTCGAGGGCCACGGCAACGAGTTCTTCAGTGGGTCAGGGGACGATGGTCGAGGGCCACGGCAACGAGTTCTTCAGTGGGTCATCGTTCAATAGCGCCGAGGCGATGAAGGCGCTCGTGAGGCTGCACAGGAGCACGGGCACACAGCGTTACCTCGACCTCGCCACCGGCAATGCGGACTGGCTCATCAACGTAATGCTCAATCCGGATGGGAGCTATCTGACCAACTACTACAAGGGGATGTTCAATAACCCCGACTACTGGAATGGCCTGTTCACGCATATGGCACGGGTCGCATGGGCACTGCTGGAAGTCTGGGAGCA
>JALGTI010000176.1 GCA_029821455.1 Candidatus Zipacnadia bacterium
TGAAGTACTGCACGGGCGATGGCCTGGACCTCGGACCCGGCCCCTGGAAACTGCGCCAAAGTGCGATAGGGATTGACTGGAAGCGCTGGAACGAGGACATCAATATCCAGGGCAGTATCGCCGAGCTTATCTGGTTCCGCGACGCGGTGTTCGACTACATCTTCTCCAGCCATGCGCTGGAGGATATGGAGGACTGGCAGAGCACGCTCAACGACTGGCTGCGGGTAATCAAGCCGAGTGGATACCTGGTACTGTATATGCCTCATAAGGACCGCTATGATGGCGAGAACCCCGGCCACAAGCACGAATTCGACGGCAACGAGATAGTTGAGTTCCTCCGTGACCGAGCGGAACTGCTGGAGCGTGACGATATCGGTTACAGCTTCTATCTGGTGTTTCGGAAGTTGTAGCGAGCACGGCATCAAAACAGCCACCCGGTCTGTCTCTATATGCTCAAGGGAGGTGCCCAGGTAGCTGAGGAGGAAGAGAGTCGGTAGCACTGGGTATCTGCGTGTTTACCGAAGGAGTATAGATGACAGACCGGGCTGCAGGAACGGACAAGAGAAGTCAGCACACTGAGATGGTACCTGCGAGGGCGCCGCAGGGCACGGTGACCGGACGGGCCCTGGTGATTGGTGCGTTCGGCTCTCTGGCCATCGGGCTAGGCGCGCCGTGGGCCGAGCACGTGCTACGCGGCTCGTATATGGCCCTGGACTTCAGCACTCCGGCGGCGATCTTTCTGCTGTTTGTGTTGGCCGCGGTCCCACAGCTTCTGCTCTGGAAGATGCGATCGCCGTTGCGCCTTACAACCGCCGAGATTGTGACCATCTTCTCGATGATGGTTGTGGCCTCAGCGATCCCCACGATGGGTTTGACGGCCCAGATTATCCCCATCACTACCGGTGCCTACTACTATGTCAGCCCTGAAAACAAGTGGGACACTGTGATCCTGCCAGAGTTCCCGCAGTGGGCGGCCCCGGTTGGGGCTGAGCCAGGTGCGCCGGTCATCAAGTACCTGTATGAGGGGCTGCCGTTGGGCCGCAGTGTACCGTGGAGGGCCTGGCTGCCGATGTTGGGGATGTGGATGCCGTTCATTCTTGCCCTCTACCTGGTTATGATCGCGATGATGGTGCTGCTGCGACGGCAGTGGGTTGACAACGAGCGCCTCACCTATCCGTTGACCCATCTGCCCTTGGAGTTAGCCGGGGCCGATAGCGGCGGCTTTCCGGCCCTGCTTAAGAACAAGATGTTCTGGTTGGGGCTTGCAGTGCCGGTTTTCTTTGGAGTGCTCACTGGCCTGCACGCCTATTTCCCGCAGATACCCGCCCCGAAACTGATTCAGACACTGCCGGTGTTCCGCAAGCAGATGAGTCTGGAGTTTCGCCTCAGCTTCCCGATGGTGGGCTTCTTCTACCTGGTCACCACCGAGGCGAGCTTCAGCCTGTGGTTCTTTAACCGTATCTTCTTCATCATACGGGGGATCCTGAGTATTCTGGGCGTTAGTGGCGGCGAGACGATGGGGGTCTTCGGCACCACAGAGCCTTACTTCGCTCATCTGGGAACCGGTGCATTCATCGCCCTTGTTGCATCGAATCTTTGGGTGTCGCGGCGGCATTTTAGCCGCGTGTGGCAGGCAGTCAGGGGCAGCAGTGACTCGGCCTATGAGGAGGGGGAGATAATGTCATTCCGGCTGGCGTTCTGGGCGATGGTTGTGGGGCTAGCGTTTATGGGCTGGTGGCTGGCTCAGACGGGTATGCCCTACATTGCGGTGCCAGTATTCCTGGCGTTCGCTTTTGTTTTTTTCCTGGGGTTAACGCGTGCGGTGGTGGAGGCAGGATTCGCCGAAGCGGTGGCTCCCAAGATAGCGCCAGCTATGACCATCTCGTGGCTGGGTACGGGAGCCATGGGGCACAGCGGCATCGTGGCATCAGGGCTGGCTTATGTATGGTGCAGTGACATTCGCACTTTCGTGATGTGCTCGGTCGCTAACAGCTTGAAGATGGCCCAGGGCATTACTCACAAGCGCCATCTGCTGCTGTGGGGGTTCCTCATCGCGATCGTTGTCTCGTTTGCCTCGTCGTTCTGGCTTACCCTCACCCGTGCCTACATCCAGGGCGGGGTGACGATGAACGATTGGTTCTTCAAGAGTGGGCCAAATCTGTATTACAAGTATGTAGCCGATAAGATAGCGAATCCGACCGGCCCGGCCTGGTACGGGATGGGCCTGGCCGCGGCCGGTGGCCTCATCTATGCGCTCTTGACAACGATGCGCTTCCGCTATCCCAGTTGGCCGTTCCATCCGCTAGGCTTTGCCATCGGCAGCGTCTGGATAATGGACCCCATCTGGTTCACTTGCCTTGTGGCGTGGGCTCTCAAAAGTCTCATCCTGCGCTACGGCGGCAACAAACAGTATACCTTCCTGCGACCGGCGTTCCTGGGCCTGATCTGTGGCCAGTTCACCATCAATGCCCTGTGGCTGATAGTTGATCAGATAACCGGCAAGACCGGAAACATGATATTCTGGATCTAAGCAGCGGCGAACAGTCCATAACAGTAGCCTCTCCCGCTTCGCCTGGGCAGCGTGAAAACACTGCCGGCGCCTCCCCCGAGGAGAGGCATGCGCGGGGCTACGGGATGGAAACTTACGCAGTCGGTTGCACCTGAGTCAGCCTCAGTCGCAGCAAGCGCTTGATGCGGGCGACCAGTTCCCGGCCGCTGAACGGCTTGGTCAGATAGTCGTCTGCCCCCATCTCCAGACCTCGTACCACCTCAGGGATGTCATTACGCGCCGTCACCATGATGATGGGTACGTCGGAGGTCTGGCGGATAATGCGCTGGATCTCGAGTCCGTCAATGTCCGGCAGCATCCAATCCAGCAGCACCACTGAGAGTTCGGAGCGCTTGAACGTGTCCAATGCTGATTGCCCGTCGTAGGCGCAGATGGGCTCCATGCCCGCCGCCTCCAAAAAACGTGCAATCTGGCGCGCCACCGAAGGTTGATCCTCTACTACCAACACCCTTGCATCAGCCATCTGGTATGCCTCCCTTTCGTCTCTTTGCTCTTCAGTTCGCTGTCGCTACCCACCAGCGGCCGGGCAGCGGTACAGCAGCTTGGCTCCCCTAATTGTGTTTACGCACTGGTCTCATTGATTTCGTGATCACTGCTCATTCGACAGCGGCAGGCGCAAGGTGACTGCTGTGCCGCCTTGGCTGGTATTGGCCACCGTCACCTCGCCGTCTACCTTTCGCATCAGGTCGCGAACTATCGTCAGCCCCATCCCCACCCCCGAATTGCTGTTACGGGTTGTGAAGAAGGGGTCAAATACCGCCTCCAGATTGATCTCTGAGATACCCGGGCCTACATCGTTGAATTCCATGCGTACAAACTGGGAGTCCGAGCGAGCGCTGATATGCAGGCGTCGCTGGGCCTCGCTGTGCTCCATCGCCTGGCGGGCATTGTTGATGATATGGAGAAAGGCGCGCTGCAGCGCATAGGGATTGACAGTCACTAGGGGCAGAAGCGGCTCAAGATCCGTTGTCAACTCCACCCCCGCCGCTATCAGTTGCGGCCGCGAAAGCAAGACGGCATGTTGCAGTACATCAGCCACATCGGCGGCCGCGGTGGCTTCACCGGGCGGCGCAGTATAGACCCTCAGGCTCTTAATTATCTCATCGCAGCGGTCCACTTGGACAACGATGTCATCCCAGTCGGGCTCAGCGTTAGTGAGTGCAGCCATTTCCGCGGTGAGGCGGATGGCGGCGAGCGGGTTGTTGAGTTCGTGGGTGATGTTTGCGACAACCTGCTCAATGGCCGGATACTTCTCGGCCTCCGCCAAAGCCTGCCGGGCCCGTTCGATATCAGTGACGTCGTCCAGAACGATCTGGATACTGGACTGGTGGTGGTTGGAAAAGACAGGCACGGCACTTAACCTGACGCAGCGCTGGCCACCATAGCCGTTTTGCACCCAAAAGGGTACTCCTGCGGCACTGTGGCCAACCGCCACCTGGGCAATGAGAGCCTCGACATCGGCCGGATACTTTGGCCGCAGTAGGTCAAAGAGGTGGCGCCCCGTCTTGGGCTGTTCAGGCTCTGATATGCCAAGCATACGTGAGCCCGTTTCGTCAAGTTCGAGGATATTCCACTCGGAGTCCGTAGATATTACGGCACCGGCAACATGGCCGAGCAACTCGCGGTAGCTGTGGGCCGTGGCGGCGGCTAGTTCCCCTTCAGATTCCATCCAGTCGGCATACATATAGGCAACTATTGACACCGCGCCCAGCAGCGCCGCATGAGTGGCGGCGCTATTGAGCATGACCGCATTATGCGTTTGCCAGACCCAGCCAATCGTGAAGATGCCAACCACTGCGCCACCTAGTGCCACTCCCATATCAAACCTGTGCCGCCGCAGACAGGTCAGCACTACCATGGCATAGACCAAGGGTATGAGTGAGCTATCCGGCCCACCGGTGAAGTACAGGGCGAACGACACCCAGGCCAGATCCAGGATGACTGCTATGCCACCAAGGGCAGCCTTGTCGCTACGGCGCAGAAAAAAGGCCGTCATCAGAAGCATGATGGCTAATAGCGTAATGACTGTAAAATACGGCACATCTGGCCCCATAGCATTGAACAAACCGCTGGCCAGATAGGCAGCAGCCAACAGGATCAAGCGCACCCAAATCTCCAGCCCGCCGGATTCCGCTCGCACGGGCGTTGCCGTCTGATGGTGCCGCACCTGTTCTGTGTCAGCGGCCATCTGGTCGCGCATAGGAGGAGATGTCACTGCGCTAGTGTTTCCCCCCATTAGGACCCCGCTTTCCTTTCATGCGACTGTCATCGGCCAGCCTTCGGATCAACAGCTAATCCAGCGGCTTCCTCCCCCGGCGATGGAGTCCACCAGTGACCGGCAGCTTCTCTGGAGGCTTTCGCCGGTCACTTGCCCTCGTCCCCTCCACCTCGGAGTTGGGCCACAGTGTGCCTTGCTGCGTCTTGAGCTGCGGGGCCAGGCCACGCTCGGAAGCGCTGCCTGAAGCCGCTGGATCAGCCATTCACAGTTGCTTGTACCCCCCGCCAAGGGTTTCCTATCAGGATCTCTATGTTCTCGATTATATCAAGATGCTCAAGGTAGAATGCTGCTTTGTGTTGGCAGTACTCAAGAACGTCTCATTTATTCACAATACATCACCATTATACTCAAACTCGGGGCCGTGTAAACCCACTTAGCCAGCAAGATGCAAAAAAGCAGCATCTGTGCGTGTTGAGTCGGGGAATGGTGGTGGGATGGCAGTCTCGCCCAAACAGCCTCCGCCGCCCGGTGAGCCGCCTAACTCGGCGCCGAAGCCCTCACGCAAGTACTCACAAACATATGGAACGGCCCTCTGACTTGTGCAGAGGGCCGTTCCAAGGCAGCGGATACCGAGCAGGTACTACTTCTTTTGCTTCTTCATCTTGGCCTTGAGCACGTCAATGCGGCTGACGACGCCGGCCAACTTGCCCTTGTCGTCTACGATTGGCACCCGCTTGATCTTCTTGCTGCTGAGCAGATCTGCCAGCTCAGTGACCGTGGCATCGGCGTGGGCTACGACCGGCTTTGTCTCTCCAAGCATTTTTGCCACTGACGTGGTACTGCGAGCGGTGAGGACATCGGCCTCAGTGATGACGCCGACCACGACGCCATCGGCGTCCACGACAGGCATGCCACTAATGTTGTTCTTTACTAATGCTTTGATCACATCGGCTGCTTTGTCCTTCGGTCCTACCGTCACAACCTTGCCCTTCTTCGTCATTATATCCTTTGCCTTCTTGACTGCCATCTAGTGTCACCTCCCTCCTTCACAGTGTGGTTAATAGTTATGAGATATGATAACGGCAAAACCGCAGGACAACACCAATGTGAAATCAACAACAGTCTATTGATCAGATTCACCATGGTCTGCCTGTCACCTTCTTGTTGGCCCAAAAGTTTTTCTTTTTGTGCAACGGGTCTTCCCTCCATATCACCATAGCAAAACCGTAGGCCAGAAGCGCAAGGCTCAGATGATTAAGAAGACGAACTTCGACAGACGCGCGAAGGACCTGAGCGTGCTGTGGCGAACCCTTCAATTGTACGTTGGCGGGAGGGACTGCTATGTCCACGCCACAGAAGAGTCTGGGGCAGTATTTCACGCCGCTGCCGGTTGCTCTGTTTGCCTGGGAGGCGCTGCGGATGTTTGCGTCCACGCTGGACCGGCCGCGGGCGATTGACCCGGCCTGTGGCGCAGGCGTCTTCCTGCAAGCCGCCCTGAAGGATGCAAGTGTGCAGCCGTTGTGGACCGATAGCGGTCTGGATAGAAGTGGCGTGCACCTGTTGATTCACGACGGCCTGAGGGACTACGAGCCGGACATAGTGGCCGAAAGCTTTGATGTTGTCATCGGTAACCCCCCCTTCCACGATACTAGCCTGGGGGAGACGTCTAGCGCCGTCTTGCGGCAACTCGGCCAGCGCTTGCAACTATGGCGGCACGGGAGGTCCTTACGGCCGACGCTTACCGAACCGTCCGGGAAGCTGAGTGGTTCCGAGTTGGAGAAGCTCAAGAGATTCCCTAGTGAACTGCTCTTCTTGGAGCGCTTCTGGGAGCTGTGCAAGCCCCAGGGGTGGATAGCCATCATTCTGCCAGAGGGCGTGTGCGCCAATGAACGTTGGTGGTTCGTCCGCGAGTGGCTGCTGGAGAACCTGACCATCTTCGGCATAGTTGGCCTGCCACGACACACCTTCCGCGTAGGCGGAACGACGGCGAAGACCTGTCTGCTGCTGATGCAGAAGGCGCCACCGGAGCCAGATCATCGGGTGCTAATGGCGGAGGTCGAGCGAGTGGGCGACGACAGCACTGACCTGCCGGCCGTGCTGGAGGCGTGGCGGGAAGGGAAAGAAAGCGGCTCAACAACTCCCTGGCTGCCAGTGCCGGGCAGGGAGTAGGCACCTGCCACTCTGGGAGGGACTGTTGGCGGAGGGGGCACAAGAACTCGCACACAAAAAGGCCTCCGAGAAGGCCATTAGGAAGGTGAAGAATATGGAGTACGTACGTTTTGGCAACACCGGTTTGACCGTCTCACATTTGTGTCTGGGGGCAATGACATTCCCTGAGACTTGCGATGAGCAGACGGCCAGGAGCATTGTGGACAAGGCGCTGGACCAAGGCATCAGCTTCATTGACACGGCTGATTCGTACGGTCCGCGTACGAGTGAGGAGTTTCTGGGGCGTGCCCTGAAGGGTAAGCGAGACAAGGTAGTGCTGGCCACCAAGTTCTGGATCAAGCTCTACGACGACCCGGTGGGTGGGGGCTGCTCGCGCTATCACCTAATGCGCACCGTGGAGGGTGCCCTCCAGCGGCTTCAGACCGACCACATTGATCTGTTGCAACTCCATCATCCCGATGATAAGACGCCCGTGGAGGAGACAATGTCCACCCTCGACACTCTTATCAAGCAGGGCAAGGTCCGCTATTGGGGTGTCAGCAACCACTACGCGTGGCAGATGGCGCACATGTTAGGCGTCAGTGCCCTGCACAACTGGGAGCCGCTTGTCTCCATCCAGGCCCGCTATGCGATCACTGACCGGGTTGTGGAGAATGAGACAGTGCCGTTCTGCCAGCGCTTCAACATTGCGATGATGGGCTACGGCCCGCTGGATGGTGGCCTACTAACCGGCAAGTACAAACGAGGCGAGCTACCACCTCAAGGGTCTCGCGCTGCAGAATCAAAGTGGTTTGCTGAGCGCCTCAGCGACCGGCTCTTTGATGTTGTGGAGCTGTTGAGTGAAATCGGTGCGAAATACGGCATTGGAAATAACCAACTTGCACTGGCGTGGTTGCTGTCACGGCCGCTCAATCTGATCCCGATACTGGGCGGCAGCAAACCTGAGCACTTCGACCAGGTGTATAATGTCTGCGAGCTTGAAATAGATCCTGAAGACCTCAAGCGCATAGACGAGGCGTCCGAATGGGCCCGCTACCAGCCATTCGGCAATCAGCACGTCGTCGGTGGGGCGCCCTTGGCACATAATCGCTTGTAGCCAGGCACAGGACCGACAATAGTGGGACTGTGAGGGATAGTTATGCAGAGTGTAGGTTTAGGTACTGCCGGCGAGATCGTCATCAGTGTGCAGCACGTAGACTTCGCCTATGATGGCCGACCGGTGCTGGAAGATTGCAGCTTGGAGGTGACAGCAGGTGAGTTCCTGGGCCTGATCGGGCCGAATGGCGGAGGCAAGACCACGCTGCTGCGGCTGATGCTTGGGGAACTGTCCCCCCGGGCTGGCAGTGTCAGTATCTTCGGATTGCCGGCTACAGAGCTGGGCCGTCGCCGCAGCCTTATCGGCTATGTTCCGCAGCGCGAAACCCTCGATTGGGACTTCCCGGCCACGGCACTGGATGTGGTGGTGATGGGGGCATTCGGCAGCCTGGGTATCGGCCGACGTGTCGGTCAAGATGTCCGCGAGCAGGGGCGACGCGTGCTCAAGATGCTTGGGGTACCAGATATTGCTGACCGTCCGATCAGCAAGCTGTCCGGCGGTCAGCAGCAGCGGATCTTTGTAGCACGCGCACTGATCGCTCAGCCGCGCCTGCTGTTGCTGGACGAGCCGACCACTGGCGTTGACATCGGTGGCATCGAGGCCTTCTTCAGTCAGATCCGCGAACTTAAGCAGCGCCTCGACCTTACAGTCATCATGGCCTCCCACGACGTGCAACACCTGCGGCACGTCGCCGACAAGTTGGCTTGCATTCGCCGCTCTATCCACTGGCACGAGCGCGCGGATGCAATATCTGACGAACGGCTGACCTCGGTCGAGGATATCTGCGAACTGGATGCATATCTGACCCATCGCCGGACCTACCATCGCAGCGAGGGCGAGTCCCATGACCTCTGAGCTTGGCTTCTGGCAGGCGCTTGCCCAGTTCAAGTTTATGCAGCAAGCACTGCTAGCCGGTCTCATCGTTGGCGGCCTGTGCTCAGTGCTCTCTGTCTACGTCGTCCTGCGCAAGATGGCCTTCATTGGGCAGGGCATCTCGCATGCAGCTTTCGGAGGCATTGCCTTGGGGCTGTTGCTTGCTCCCGCCGGGGCCTACCACGACCTGTGGATGAGCCTCATCACCACCGCGTTCTGTGTGGCCGTGGCCGTCGCTATCGGGGTCGCTAGTGCCAGGGGCCGGCTTTCTGCCGATAGCGCTATCGGCATCTTCCTTGCCTCTTCAATGGCTCTGGGCGTGCTGTTGATTGCCCTCCGCACTGCTTACAGTGCCGACATCATAACCTATCTGTTTGGCTCCATCCTGGCGGTCACGCCCCAGGATGTATGGCTAATGTTGGGCCTGGCAGTTGTGGTATCAGGCACCGTGGCTGTGCTATTTAAGGAGCTGCTTTACTATACCTTCGACCCAGATATGGCCCGCGCCAGTGGCCTGCCGGCCGATTTCCTGCACTACCTGCTCCTGGTGCTTCTGGCACTCACTATTGTTGTGTCGGTAAAGGTAGTTGGCATTGTGCTGCTGAATGCCTTCCTGGTCATCCCGGGAGCGACTGCAAAGCTGCTAACCAGGCGCTTCAGCACGATGATGCTAATCGCGGTGATAATTGGTGTCCTCTCCAGCTTCGTGGGCCTGTATGTCTCCCACCTCAGAGCGATTCCATCAGGGGCGACGATAGTGCTGACGCAGTTTGTGGTCTTCTGCGTGGCATACCTCTTTGCGCGCAAGTGAGCAAATTCTCAGGGCCACTACCAATGGATTGCATAAGGGAGGAATAGTGAATGATAGTTCAGGACTTCGATGCTTTTCTGCGCAACCTGGACGCCGAGGCCCGGGGCGAAGAGCACTGTGATGGCCTCAAGTGGGGTGACCTGCAGATGGAAGTGCGTGCGGTCGGCGTCACCTGGATGGCCTCAATGCCGGTGCTGGAAGAGGCGGCCGCCAAGGGCATCAACCTCATCATCACTCACGAGCCAACCTTCTGGTATCACGGGACACCTAAGAACCCGGAACTGCAGCGTTGCGCGAAAGAGGGTGTGGACGTTTCATTCAAGACCGATTTCCTCGACAAGCATGGCATTGCGGTCATTCGCGCGCACGACTGTTGGGATCGCTATCCTGAATACGGCATTGAAGACTCACTGCGCAAAGTGCTGGGGCTACCGGAGCCGATTGAGTACCTGGGGGGCTTTCACAGCCTCTATCAGATCCCACAGACCACGCTGGGCGAGCTGGCCCGGCACTGCAAGGCGAAGCTGGGCCTGCCCTCACTCAGGGTCAGCGGAGACCTAGATAAGCCCGTGGAGAAGTTGGTGCTCGCCTACGGTGCCTCCAGCGGCACCGAGCGGTACTATCGCTTCTGGCAGAAGGGCGCCGCTGCCGTCATTTCGGGAGAGCAGTGCGAGTGGGCCGATGTGCGCCCGGCCATAGATATGGGCCTGGGGGTCATCGAGCTGGGGCACTCCAACACGGAGGCGTTTGGGATGGAGGGTTTGGCACGGCTCCTCAAGGAACACTTTCCCGACATCCCGATTGAGCACATCGCGGCCGGAGATTCATTCCAATACGTGTAGAAGCGAGGGTGGTGGATATGCCACAAGAGAGTAAGACTGATAAGCAGAAACGTGCACTGCAGATACTGGAGCTAATGCACGAGACATACCCAGGCGCGACGACGGCACTGAACTGGCGCACTCCGCTGGAACTCCTCATTGCCACCGTCCTCTCGGCTCAGTGCACCGATGAAAAAGTCAATCAGGTGACCGCCGAGCTATTCAACAAGTACGAGACCTGCGCGGACTGGGCAGCAGTTGATCAGGAGGTGCTGGAGCAGGAGATACGCCCCACCGGATTCTTCCGCAACAAGGCCAAGTCAATTCGGGGCGCTTGCGCAGCCATCTGCGAGCGTTTTGGCGGCGAGGTGCCGCAGACGATGGAAGAGATGCTGACCCTGCCTGGAGTGGCTCGCAAGACGGCCAACGTCGTCCTGGGGACAGCGTTCGGCGTAGCCGAGGGTATTGTGGTGGACACTCACGTCTCGCGCCTGGCGCTGCGCATGGGCCTCGCGCCTCAGCAAAAAACCAAGAGCATCAATACCGACAAGATCGAGCAGGCCTTGATGGAGCTGTTTCCCCGCGATCAGTGGGTCTTCATCGCGCACGCCCTCATCTGGCACGGCCGCCGTATCTGCCCAGCCAGGAAGCCTATGTGTGACGAATGCCGAGTCAATGAATTGTGTCCGAAGGTGGGGGTCCAAGTAGTCCAGGTAGACTAACCCTGGAATCCGGTCCAATCCATCTCATCATTCTCATCCAGAAACTTCACCGTCTCTTCCAGCCCTCGCACACCTCTCGTCGTTCCCGTGGCCGTGCAGCACAGCGCCCCTACTGCACAGGCCAGGCGGGCGGTGTGCTCCAGGTCCCAGCCGCGCAACGTGCCCAGCAGGAAGCCAGCCACAAATGCATCCCCGGCCCCGGTGCCATCTACCACCTCAACCGAATAAGCCGGCAGCCGCAACTCGGTCTCAACAGTTCGCACGTAGCAGCCCTGTTCACCCATCTTGAGGGCTACAGTGCTGATGCCCAGATCCAGCAGCGCGGCCGCAATATCAGCCGGCTCTGTGCGCCCGGTGAGTTCCTCCGCCTCGGCGAGGCTGGGCAGGAAGATGTCGGCCTCCCGCAGGACCGGCTCCAGCACGTCCATCCAGCGCCCCGTGTGGTCCCAGGCACTATCAACACAGGTGGTCACTCCCCTGGCGAGCGGCACGCAGCACCGAGGCGGCCGGCTCCCCGTCAAAGCCCGGCATCAGCAGCGCCCCCGCATAATGCAGGATCCGTGCAGACGTGATGAAGTCGAGGTCCAGTTGATCTGGTTCCAGGCGGGCATTGGCGCCGATGTGATGGACAAATGTGCGCTCCCCGGCGCTATCAACCATAATCAGCGTAGCAGAAGTGCCGGCAGCGGGAACCTGCACGATGCGGCTGGCGTCTACGCCAGCCTCCGCCAGTGTGGTAGTGACAAACCCTCCGAACCCATCCTGGCCGACCGCCCCAATAACACTGACATCGGCCCCCAGCTTGTTGAGGCCAATGCCGGTGTTGGCCGCGCAGCCGCCGATGCCGATGCCTATCTCATCAACCAGGGACAATCTCCCACGCTCCGGCCACTCATCAACTGGCCGCCCCCAGACATCAGCGACAAGAATGCCAAGACAGACGACTTCAGGAGCAATGCTACCTTGTTGGGTTTCCTGTGAACTCATGGCTATCACTCCAAAACGACATCGTTCAGGACTTACTCGTCAAGCACGTAGCCGCCACTGATAATCTCTGAGAAGCCGTCATTATCCACGTCAGCTATCTTGAGTCCAGGCTGATAGACGGGATCCTGACACTGCCACAGAACGCGCGGCCTGCCATCCTCGCCAACGCCGATGGCCCACATCTGATGGGAGTTTGAGCCGATCCACTCGATACGTCCGTCACCGTTGATGTCACAGGCTGACACCCAGGGGGTGCTACTGATCCCCAGCTCGTCGCCGGTCCACTCGATCTCGCCTGTGCGTACGTCGCGGCACTCAAACTGCGCCATTATGATCGTCTCGGCCCGGCCATCCAAGTCTATGTCCACTGCAGCGGCACTCTCACCCCATCGTTTGCCCCGCGCGCCCCACAGCGGCTCCTCGGTTCGCAAATCCCAGGCTCCATAGCCATCCGTATTGCCCGCTGATATTACCGTGTCTGGGTCGCCGTCCAAGTCAGAGTCGGCGATCCGTATGTGGCCGTAGGCGGTCCAGCCCGTGCCTTCGGGGAGAACGCCGGACAGATTATGGGTAAACCAATGGGGCTTGATGTGGAAGCTGCCGTCTCGCCCGTTGATGACGTTGATAAAAGCACGGCTATACGACAGCACGTCGTCAATGCCATCATGGTTGAAATCAAACACAGGCGCCCAGGTTGAAGGGCAGATGTCATTGTCATCCGCTTCGGTGCGATCCGCTCGCCACAGAACGCTGCCATCGCGGCCATCCAGAGCAATGCAGTCTCCGCCTGCTCCACCATAGCTGCGGCCCAATCCACGCGGCACAAAGACATCCAGCACGCCGTCGCCGTTGAACTCTCCAAAGTTGATACGGTGAACAGGCGGGACGTCAGCCCCAACGGTTGTTTCCTGTATCACAGCCGTCCAGCGCTCCGTACCATCGTGGTTGAATAGCGTCACCTGTCCCACTTGCCCCGGCTCACCGGTTGCCAGCAGCACTTCGCGCTTCCTGTCGCCGTCGAGGTCGGGAGCATGAATGGCACTGTGCTTTGAGTGCACTTGCAAGATAGGTGCACCTCTCACGCGCCAGACTTCCTGCAGCAGATCGCTTCCCTCAGCCGGCAGATGAAACGCGCCGACAAAGCCACCACTGAACGCACCCAGAATCTCATTGATACCATCGCCGTCGAGGTCAGCCACTGAGACCGCTGACAGGACATCGTCAACCTGCTTCTGCTCAGGACGCAGTTCTAGCAGCGGCTCCCCGTCGGCGCCTAATACGTACCAGGCTCCGGTGTCATCGCCCACCAGCATCTCGGGCCCCGGTTCGGGGCGCATATCGTCCCATGCGGCGACTGTCAGGTTATCGCGCCCCTCTATCCCGAACTCGGCTACCACCTCTGCCTCTCCAGCCTGGCTCATTCCTACGACCAAGATCCTGTCGGCCAGCCTGTCGCCGTCGTCATCCTTGCCGACCAGGAACTCGAGCCTGCCATCCGCATTGAAGTCTTGGATGAAGACATCGAGCGGATCCTGGCAGCGCCCGCCGTGGCCCGCCTCCATCTCATAGTGCTTGTTATACTGAACATCGGCCGCTTCAGCGCGCCACAACTCGACAAATTCTGGCCCTCCTGCTGTGGTCTTGAGGGTGCCCAGCACTACTCCAGTCATCTTAGCAACGTTGCGAGGGATCATCGGTGCGGCGATGATCTCAGCCATCCCGTCACCATTGAGGTCAGCGACTTGATGCAGGTACAGGTGTGGAACTGCCCATTCGAGGCTGCCATCGGCGGTAGAATAGCAATACAATGTCCAGTCTGTGCTCTTGTGGTGCACAGAGATGACAATCTCATCCTCGCCATCACCGTCCACGTCGGCCAGGGAGGTCAATGCCGCGTGCATTGAGTGCTCACCAATCGGATACCATGAGTCAATGAGTTTGTGCCAGCGCACCGGCTGGTCGGGGACGTTGGGCTGCAGGACGGCCAGCCGCAAGTTGATAATGTCCTCGATGAGCACGATCTCAGGAATGTCATCACTGTCCACGTCACGGACGAAGATTTGGCTGTAATGGCGTCTACCTGCCCCGCCAACCAGAGGCGTGTCGAACACCCATTCACCGTCAGGCAGCGACACCGCGCCGATCTGACCGCAGCCGGAGAACGCCAGCGCGTAGCTGCCTTTGCCATCAATATCACCAACTACGGCGCTGCCATAGTCACTCACCGAGTAGGCATCCTTGAGCGTCTTCTCCCACGCCAATTCTCCGCTGGCAAGGCCATTGGGGAAGTGATAATAGCGCCCCAGGACGATGTGTTGGGGATCACCGTTGACTGTGTGGGCTAGTTCGAGGCCCGGGCTGTCAGGGTCAAAGTCTCCAATGCTAAGACCTGCACGCCCACCGGCGCGCCCGGAATCCCAGATCAGCTCCCCGCTTGCGGCGTTGTAGATCGTCGTGGTGCAGACGATCTCGAGCGTCCCGTCTCCGTCCATATCAACGATATGGTCAAAGTCCCTGAGATTGCTTCCCCAAAGGTTCTCGCCGGTCCGTGGGTCGGTACAGACCACCTGACCACTTGGCTTCCACAGCAACTCCGGCTTCCCGTCGCCGTCTACGTCAGCAATGCAGGACCAGTTATCCATCGGCCCGCCGGCGTGCGTGCTCCCGATCTTGAGAGGTATCACGCGGCTGGGCGCCTCAACCATCCGCCCCGCCAGCGCCTGACAGCAGCTATGGACAGTATCCCCGCCGGGCATCCACCACTGGCCGCCCTCGGCTGCAGAAGCTGGGCCGGCTACCAGGCAGAGCGCCATACATATTAGGAGTAGCCTATGGGGCATTGGACGGCCTTCTCTCTAACTCCAGGTTAGTGACCGCCACATGGGACTTCGTCAAAGTATCGGTCCGGTCCTTCCCCATCCGGTAGGAGGCGTGGTTACCTTGACAGTGGCCGGTGGGCTGCCTATACTTCGCCGTGGGGAGAGACAATCCAAGGAGCAGTGTGGAATATGACGGCTGAGGAGAGTGTAACGGACAATATCGAAGAGCTTCTGGAGGTGCTACCGCCGGCTGCGCGGCGCGCGTTGGCTGGCCATCCGGCCCTGGATGACCTGCTGGAGGTGGTCATTGACCTGGGGCGGCCGATTGAGGCACGCTTTCCCGAGAGCTTTGAATACCTCAGCGAAGGGCCGGCCGCCAGCGAAGATATTGCCTATGTGGTAGAGCGCGTCGGGGAGTTCGACCGCGACAACCGAGCCGGCATCGAGCGCACCCTGCATCGCATTTCAGCCATCCGTAACCGCCTGGACGATATCGTTGGGCTCACTTGCCGGGTGGGCCGGGCTGTGTTTGGCACAGTTGACATCATCCGCGACGTTGTGGTGACTGGCCGTAGTATCCTGCTGTTGGGCAAGCCTGGTGTGGGCAAGACGACTAAGCTGCGGGAGGTGGCGCG
>JALGTI010000177.1 GCA_029821455.1 Candidatus Zipacnadia bacterium
GCCCGGCGCTCGTTTATGAGTTCCCCAACGCAGACGATGGGCGTCAAGCCAGCAGCCATGGCCGCCTTGAGTTTGCGATTGACGCTTGCATCCGTGTCACCGAAAATCCGCTGCAGCTCGTCAGTGAAGTCGTCCTCCACCGCCCCAAAGCGCCCGCGCCGCTCCGAATGTCCGATGATGACGTAGCTGCAGCCACAGGATAGCAGCATCTTGACCGACAGCTCCCCGGTGAAAGCGCCCTTTTCTTCCCAGAACATATTCTGGGCACCCAGTGCCACCTTGGAGCCTTCTATGCAACCGGCCACGGTCGTAAGGGCGGTCGCCGGCGGACACAACACCACTTCGCACTCGTCCACATCCCCGACCGCCTCCACGACACCGCAGGCTAGCTCGCAGGCCTCCTCATTGTCGCAGTTCATCTTCCAGTTCCCAGCCATTATGGGTATACGCATACGTGAACCTCCGTACATGAAATCTTGCCTACTATGCTAGCTTGGATCCAGCACTTCAATCGCTGGCAGCTTCCCCTTATTCTCAATGAATTCCAAAGACGCTCCGCCGCCGGTTGAAACGTGGTCAATCTTGTCAGCCAGTCCCATCTGGGTCACCGCTGCCACCGAGTCTCCGCCGCCTACGACGTTATACCCAGGGCAGGCTCCCATCGCCTCTGCAACACTCAGGGTTCCCTGGTCAAACGGCGGTTTCTCAAACAAGCCCATCGGCCCATTCCAGAACACCGTCTTCGCCCTCAGGACGGTATCGGCATACGTCCGCATCGTCTCAGGCCCGATGTCCAGGGCATCCCAGCCAGGCCGAATGTGAAAGTAGGGCACCCGCTTGGTTTCGCCCTCGCCAGCGTTGACGCGCTTCATATGCACATCAACCGGCAGCACCAGCTTCGACAGATGCTCCTTCTCTCTCGTCAGAATATCCTCAGCAGCCGCCAGACTCTCAGCGGTGCACAGGGACCGCCCGATCTCAAGCCCTCGCGCCTTGAAGAATGCCCATGCCATCGCGCCACCGACGAGCAGCTTGTCCAGTCGTGGCAATAGAGCTCTCACCACGCCGATTTTGTCGTCAACCTTCGCGCCACCCAGTACCGCCACAAATCCACGCCTGGGGGCAGCGAGTAGCCGGCCCAGCATGATCACTTCCTGCGCAACTAGCCGGCCAGCCACGCACGTGTCAATGAACTGGGTGATGCCATACATCGAGGCATGCTCACGATGGCAGGTTCCGAAGGCGTCGTTAACATACAGATCATACTTCCCGCCCAGCGCCAGCTTCTTTGCGAACGCCAGCATCTGCTTGGGCTTCTTTGACTCTTCGCCAGCGTGGAAGCGCGTGTTCTCAAGTAACACGACATCCCCTGGTTTCGTTCCGTCAACTGTCCCGCTGACATCGGCATAGTCGCTGTCAATGCAATCGTCCAGGAACTTCACCGGGTGTCTGAGTAGCCTTTCCAGCCGGTTGGCACACGGGCTCAGGGAATGCTTATCCACGCGCCTTCCCTTGGGCCGGCCCAGATGGGAGGCCAGCACCACTCTGGCACCGGCCTCCCGTAGGTGCTTGATGGTCGGCAAAGCGGCGACAATCCGCGTGTCGTCGGTGATCTCCCCATCCTCGACGGGGACATTGAAATCTACGCGTACAAAGCACAGCTTGCCGCTGGCATCTACGTCGGCTAGGGTCTTTCTGTCCACTGGCCTCTCTCCCTGCAATGCATTGGTGTCTGGCAAGGCGGCCCGACGGGCTACCAGCCCTTATCGGCTAGCATCTTGATCATCTCAGCGGTGCGGTTTGAGTAGCCCCACTCGTTATCATACCAGCCACAGACCTTCACGAACTTCCTGCCGAGTACCGCAGTGAGAGCAGCATCAAAGATACAAGAGGCCGGTTCGCCCTGGATGTCAGCGCGTACAATAGGCTCCTCAGTGTAATCCAGATAAGGTGCCAGGGGCCCTTCGCTCGCTGCAGCCTCAAAGCTCTTGTTAATACCCTCTTCTGTAGTGTTTTTCTTCAACTCCACGGTCAGGTCAACAATGGAGCCCGTCGGTGTTGGTACTCGCAGGGCATAGCCATCCATCTTCCCCTTCAGCGCCGGGATGACAAGCCCGATGGCGGCAGCCGCCCCCGTAGTGGTCGGGATGATGTTGATGGCGCTGGCCCGTGTCCGGCGCAGGTCCTTGTGGGGTAGGTCAAGCAGCCGCTGGTCGTTGGTGTAGCTGTGGACCGTGGTCATTAGGCCACGAGCAATACCGAAGTTATCATTGAGCACCTTGCACATCGGCGCCAGGCAGTTGGTCGTGCACGAGGCATTCGAGATGATGTGATGTTCCTTGGCCCGATAGCTGCGGTCATTGACACCCAGCAGCAGTGTCTTCACCTTGCCTTTGGCTGGCGCGGAGATGATGACTTTTTTGGCCCCTGCCTTCCGGTGGAGGCCGGCGCTCTTGTCATCACGGAAGATACCAGTGGACTCCAGTACGATCTCCACGCCGAGCTTCTTCCACGGCAGCTTGGCCGGGTCACGCTCTTCCAGGCTGAGAACGGACTTGCCGTCCACGATCAGTTCCTCCTTACCGTGCGTGACCTCCCCTGGATAGCGACCGTAGATACTGTCATACTTTAACAGATGCGCCAGAGTTGCGTCATCGGTCAAGTCATTGACCGCTACTACCTCGATCTCTTCGGCGAAGCGTTCCTGAATAACCTTGAACACCTGTCGCCCGATCCTTCCGAACCCATTGATACCAATCTTGACTGCCAACTGAATCCCTCCTGTGTTTGTGGTGAGCGGCACGTGCCGCTCGTGATACTATTCTTACTTCTCGCCAGGCCAAGCCACAAGCCAAGCATACAATACGGCGTCCACTTATTCGACGGACACCGTACCATAACCTTCGCTATGTTGTGATCCGGCCGCTACAGTGACGTGACGCGCCTCAGGCAACCACCCGACGCTCGCTCACTATCAACTCCATAATGGCATCCGCCAACTTGCGCGGGTCGTGGCGAGCATAGTCATCCTCTGACAGCAGGTCACGACTGACAGGCACAAAGCCCAGGCGCGCAATCGCCTCAACATCAGGCTCAACGAAGCGGGCCCCCTCTAGCTCATATCGCCGCAGTACCTCTGGCGCTGGCCGCTCTGAATTCATCAATACGTACTCGAACACCGGCTCCTTGACGTGCTCGTTGATGGCTGTGACGTGCGCTGCAGCGGTGTACTCATCCGTTTCACCGGGCTGCGTCATTACGTTGCACACAAATACACGCACAGCCCGTGTGCCCCTGAGGGCCTCCACGATCCCAGGCACCAGCAGGTTTGGTATGACGCTGGTGTAGGTGCTGCCTGGGCCAATGATGACGGCATCTGCATTGGCGATGACTTCGAGAGCCTCCGGCACGGCAGCCGGCGCAGCCGGGTCCAGATAGACATCTTCTATCGCCGGCCCGCGGGCCGCGATACTACTCTCACCTCGAACGACGGTCCCATCCGCTAGCTTCGCACAGACAGCAACGTCGTCCACAGTCGGGGGAAGCACCCGCCCCCGAATCGCCAGGATGCTACCCATCTCCTTGACTGCCGTCTCGAAGTCGCCTGTGAGATTCGTTAGTGCCGCGATCAGGAGATTGCCCAGGTTATGCCCGCCCAGTGAACCAGCCTCGCCATCGAAACGATATTGCAGCAATTGGGTCATCAACGGTTCCTGGTCAGCCAGAGCCACCAGGCAGTTGCGAATATCGCCCGGCGGCAGCATCCCCTGCTCGGTTCGCAACCGCCCCGAACTGCCGCCATCATCCGACACTGTCGCCACGGCGGTCAGATTGCTGGTGTATTGCTTTAGACCTCGCAGAAGCGAGGAGAGTCCGGTTCCGCCGCCGACTACCACTATCCGCAGGCCGCTATCCTGCTGAGCGCGGCTCAGCATAATGTCAACCAGTTCCTCTTCCCGCTGCGGAAGGAAAGTCCGCGCCACCCGCCGTACCAGCCCTCGGACGCCGAACACCACCAGGCCAAGCCCTGCCAAAGCCAGTAGCGCCCCGGTGAAGGTCGCTCCCTCGACACTCTTGGCGATAGTCACCACTTCCCAGGCGTACTCATTGAACAAGAACACTGTCCCTAGACCCAGTACTAGCATGCCAAGCAGTATCAGTCCATACCAGCGCTTAACGCCCAGACCGGGGTAGAGCCAACGCAACAATCGTGGGATTCTCTCCAGTTCTTGCACTTACTCTCCCTCTACGCTAGACTAAGAATAGAGGCCCCTCACGCTACCTGTGGCTTGCAGAGCATGAGGCTGACTACTACAATATCACGCATTATAGCTACGTCCAAAGGCCGTGTCAACGCCGTCAGGCACAAGTAGCTACGAGGGTCTCGTGCGTGGTCGTTCCGTACGACAGGCATCCTTGCCTGTCGCCCTTCAACCCACAGGCTAGGAAGCCCGTGCCACAGAAGGCTCACGCCACTGAACCTCTTGGGTAGGGCAAGCTTCTCCTTCGACTAGCTCCCTTCGGGTCTGAGCCTCAGGGTCGAAGACAGGACGGTGAGCCCGCCGAACCCGCAGCTTGCCCAAACTGCTCAGGCAGGATAAGCCAAGCGACTCATCGAATGCACCTCCTCATTGACTCAGGGCGTGTATTTGCGTTCTGGTAGCCGGGAACGGGAGACGATGCGCAGGGGGGGTGATAATGAAACATAGCCATAGTTTAGGCGCAAACTCAGCAGGGAAAACTCAACACAGAGGGATGATCGTATGCGCAGACTTCGGCTCTTCGACAAGCTCAGAGTGGTGAGCAACGCCAAACCACGAGCTCAGTCCAGTGAAGGCTTTACGCTTATCGAGCTTTTGGTCGTGATCGCTATCATTTCAATCCTGGCGTCAATCCTGTTCCCGGTGTTCTCCAAGGCGCGGGAGAAGGCGAGAACGACCAGTTGTCTGGCCAACGTCAAGCAGCTTGGCCTGGCCGTGCTGATGTATGCCCAGGACTACGATGAACAGCTTCCGGCCGGGCACTACTACATTGACGCCACTAACTGGATTGCATGGGCCCACCTCATCTTCCCCTACGTAAGGAACAATCAGGTTTACACCTGTCCATCCGACAAGACTCTCAACTTCGACAACGCGGTTATCAATGATGGCACGCCGGGCGGCTACGGGTACAACGACTATCTCTATTGGATGAGCCTGGGGATCTTCGGCGATCCGGTCAATATTGTAGTACTTGCCGACAGCACCTATTACAGTATGTGGCATGGCCATACCGACCCGCCACCTAATCAGACTGCAGGCAACTTCGCCACCCCCGAGCCACGCCATAATGAGGGCGCCAACTGCGCCTTTCTTGACAGTCATGCAAAGTGGTTTAAGAGCGACGCAATCTGCGATCCGAGCCACTGGGGACCATAGGCAAGTCCTGGCCAGGCAGGACAAATCAAGCGCCTCACGGAATGCACCTCCTGATCAGCTCAGGAGGTGCATTTGCGCTCCGGTGGCGAGGAGCGCGAAGCGATGGGCCCAGCCGAACAATCTCCAGTAAACCAGATCATCTGCACCGATGCCCTCGAGGGCCTGCGGCGGCTGCCTGATGGGCTGGTGCACTGCGCCATCACCAGTCCCCCCTACTGGCGGCAGGTGGACTACGGCTTCGCGGGCCAGATAGGGCAGGAGGGCTATGCAGAATATCTGGCGCGCCTGCTCCAGGTCTGGCGCGAGACCGAGCGGGTGCTGGCACCCAACGGGAAGCTGTGCATCAATGTCCCGATCATGCCGATGCCCAAGCGCGTGCTGAACGAGGGCCACACCCGCACCAACATAAGTCTCAGCCACGACATCGAGCATCAGATCGTCACCCAGACCGACCTGCGCCGCTTCAGCCTCTACATCTGGCAGAAACAGACCACCGAGAAGATGTTCGGCAGCTACCCCTATCCGCCCAATTTATATGAGCAGAACACCATCGAGTTCATCAACGTCTTCGTCAAGCAAGGCCAGCCACGCAGGCTGTCCCCGCAGGTCAAGGAGCGCAGCCGGCTGACCACTGAGGAGTGGATGGACCTCACCCGCCAGGTCTGGAACATCTACCCGGAGGATGTGAAGCGCCAGGGCGGCCATCCGGCGCCGTTTCCGGTGGAACTGCCCACACGAGTGCTGCGCATGTACACCTTCGCTGCCGTGCCGGAGGCCGATTTTGAGGGCGACGTAGTGCTGGATATGTTCAACATCGGCATTGACGCCAAGGCAGAATACTGCCAGGCAGCCCAGAAGCGCCTGGCGCAGGTTGAGTTCGGGGAGGTGCTGAAGGACCGCTTGGCGAATGCCGCTCGAAAACGATAGAGGATGTGCTCACGATGAGGGCAGTTCGTGTCGTATTACTGAAGTTCTGTCATTTGTCCGTACTTGTGCTTTGGGGGGTCGTTTGCAGGCCTCCGTACGCATATGCACAGCAGGCGGTGCGTGTAAACGGCCTTGCGGTGGAGTTTGTAGGTGGGCAGGCGATAAGAGGAGTCGTCAACCCCATTACAGTCATGGCCGTCCCAGGCTCTGGGGAATTCGATGTCAATGCTCGTGCCATTGACCTCGACAAAGCAGTAGCTATTCAGGAGGCTCGCAACTTTGCTCAGTTCGTGGCAAGCACCTTCGGCTATTCCTCCGACTTTTCTCAATACAACATCCACATAAGCTACGACGAGAAATATCGTAAGCAGGGCGGAGGGTCCGGTGCTGCCACCCTCGCCACAGGGATTGTGGCTGCACTGGCCGGCATACCTGTTCGGATGGATGTGGCAATCACCGGCGACATAACGCAGGTCGGCGAGATTAAACGCGTGGATGGGATTGCCAAAAAGGTGACTGCCGCTCTTGAATGGGGCTGCAACACGATAATCGTGCCAAGTGCTAACCGTAATGATGTCCTCGCCTTACCTGCTATCGTCTTTGAACGCACACAGATTGTCGCCGCGTCAACCATGGGGCAAGTTCTCTTCCATGCTTTTGGGACCTCAGGGCCGTCAGCTCAGCAATATGCTGCCGTAGCATACAATCGGCGGCGGGCCCTGGCTGCCCTCGCTAACGAAGATTACCAGACTGCTTCTGGGATGCTTGCCAACCTGGTTGCCGCTCTTCCGGGTGATCTTAGCTTGGAGTACTGGAAGAAGATAGCCGACGCTGGTCATGACCGACTGAAGACGGCCGCCAACGAGTACGAGGAGGGCACGCGACTTCTTAATGAGGGCAAGGCATTAGAGGCCGTACCACATTTGATGGAGGCAGCGGCACTAGTCCCAGACAACCAGGAATACGCGGATGCGCTCAAGCAAGCACAGGAACGAGCCAAACAGGCTGCCGAGGAAGAGCGGGAACAGTTGGTCAAAGAGACACTGCAACGCGCTCAAGACGCCAAGAACCGAGGGGATCTAGAGGTGGCGTTCTCTGGGTACCAAGTCCTAACGAAGATGGAACCCGATAATGCTGCATATCGGACTGAGCGCGACGAGGCCCTAGCGCTATACCTACACGACCTTCAGGAAGAGGCCACAGCAGAAGCGGCCGCTGGGAGTCTGGCCACAGCCCGCGCTCTGTGTGAGAGAATCCTCCAATTGGCGCCCGACAGAGAAAACGTCAAGGACCTGCTTGATACTTGCCTGGCGGAGGAACAAGCAGCCCCCGTACTTGCAGGCCCCTGGGAGATGGGACCTCAGCTATCCTTGCTGCAATGGTCTTACGACCACGAGGCTCAGGGCGCAGTTGCTAGGGTACTCACAGAAGCACTTGGTAAGCGAACTGAGCATAAGGGTCTCTGCTACCTTACTGTCTCGCGTCTGCTATCACAAGTCGGCGACCTTACTGGTGCTCAGGAAGCATATCGCGAGTTCGTGACTACGGCTCCAGAGGGATGTACTTCAGTCGCCCTGGACGCGGAGTTGTCCTCTGTGGTGCGGGCAGGCTGCGATGCTCTGGATGCCAGGAACTGGACAAAGGCCACTGAACTCAGCGAGGAGGTTCTGAGAGACGCTCCTGGATGCGCCATCGGCCATTTGCTTGCCAGCCATGCAGGACTTGCTGCCCGTGGCATCCTAGCTGCCAACGATGTGGAGTTACTGTCGAAGGTTCTCTCCCATGCGGTTTGGGCGTGCAAGCTAGCGCCCTCGAATCCTTACTGTCACGCACAGGCAGCTTTCATTTATGCAGTGCTGGGTCGAGGCTGGGAGGCTGATGTGCATGCTCAACTGTGCCACGAATTGCTGGAGAATAATGCCTTGGCACTGCGGACTCGTGTCATAGCTGCGGTAGAATCCGGCGACGCAAATACAGCCGTGGACGCTGCCAATACGCTAGTTATGATTGAGCCCAGGAGGGGCTCAGGCTATCTGCTGCGAGCATACGCATATAACCTAGGTGGCGACCTCAGCGAAGCGAACTGGAGCCTGCGACAGGCCACTAGGTATGCGCCCCCTCTTGCTAGACACCAAGACCTCCAAATGCGTGCCCGCACGCTCTGCTATCTAACCAAAGAGTTTATCCCAGCGGGCCAGGTTCTCAATGATAGTCTGGCAGAGGCAGGAGACTTCGTAGGTGCGCACTTCGGTGCAGAGCTGCCCAAGGAACTGTTGCTCTGGCCACCATTCGTAGATGAGTAACTACCCGAGGAGAACGACGCCACTTTCACACGCCCAGGACAACCGCGGGTGCAGTATTGCGCGAGGTGTGAGAAACCTGTCCGCCCTGCACGTCAAGCTGGCCAACCGCCGTAGCGAGGCGGTGGCAGTCTTTCTCATCTGCGCGGCGGTGTTGGCCGGCAGTTGGCTGCTGCAGCCCAATGCCGATGGTACCGGCCTCCAGAACGCACCGCCCTACGGCCTGTGTCTGTTTCGCGCCATCACCCACCTCCCCTGCCCCTTCTGCG
>JALGTI010000178.1 GCA_029821455.1 Candidatus Zipacnadia bacterium
TGCTGGACCACGGGGGCGAGGCCACGGGATACGACGTGCTGTATGAGGAAGTCAAGGAAGAAAAACTGCACAGGCCAGGGTATGAGAGGAGCAGCATTCACCGGTGGTTATCCGACCTGCGCAGCGGGCACGAAAAGCTTGACGCTTGGGTGGCCACCACAGAAGGGTATGGCTACCGCTGGAGCGGACCCTTGAGCTTTTGTGTCATCGAGGTTGTGAAGAAAGCTACAGAAGAGATTTAGATCACTCGTCTTGGTGGTAGAGCCGGACGAGTAAGTCACGCCACGCGTCGACAAAGACTTGATAATCTGCATAAAGGGCGCGTGGTTTCTCCTGAAGACCCCCCCAAGCCATCCACAAGGCAGAGCAGTCATCGGCAAACTCGCAGTCCAGGCCAGGGCCGGTAGGATACACGACCACGTTCTGGATGTATCGGTCGCGGCCAGCGGTCTCGTCGGCACGGTATTCGGGCTCCAGCCGGGCTAGCAGTTCGGGCTGACTATGCTTGAAGGATCCAACCTCGGCACTCTGTGGATTTGTCCCCGTAGTACGAAACCAGTAGCGACAGGGCGGGTGTCTTCTGTATCGAGGATAGTAGGCACGCGGCTCGGGAACCACCGGGGAGGCACGGTAGGGACAGAACGTGTACCGGCAAGCCTCCACGAGATTGGTGAACAGGTGTACAGCGGCCGTATCAGAGGGTTCCGCGTCGGCCCGGAGATAGCGGTAGAAACTGGTGTAGTAGAAACGTTGGGGGATGAGGCCGCCTTCCCGCGTCTGCCTTAGTTCTGACCAGTCGAGCTGACTGAAATACTCATACGGCGGCACATATCCGTCTATCATCAGGGCGGTAGTATCGCCCAGGTTGACTCTTACGCGGCCCATACAGTTCTGTGGGCCGCGAAGTTTTTTATATTTATGCGAAGCGTTTCCTCAGGGGTTCCTGCATTGCATCCGAAGCGGGGTGGCCTTCATAATTTGCGCTACGAGCATCTATTCGAAGGGAGGTAGGGACAGATGGAATCGCTTTTCGACCAAGTCCTAGAGGTGCTGGAACAGACCGGACAGGTGGTAAAGGCCCGAGAGAACGTAGCGCTGGTAGACTGCGGACCCATTGGCGTCTTGGTAGGCAGGGGGTGCGAACACGAAGTGTGCCTGCGGTGGTTCATGCCGGTCGAGGAGGAGTTTACCACGGAGCACCGCCAGCGCAAAGTCGCAGAGCTGCTGGTGGAGCAGACCGGCCATCTGCGGGCGACGCCCGCGGCCGAGCACCGGTCGGCGTGGTTCGTGGACCCCCGGGACGGTCGGATCACGCTGGAGCACATTTTCGAGGGAGAGGCGGCAAAGATAGCAGTGGCTCTGAAGTGGATGGTGGTGTACGTGGTTGAGTTTCTGCCAGTGCTTGTCTCGCAGCTGTACGGCCGGAAGAACTGGCACGAGTTGTACGAGCGCAAAGCGGCAGAGCGCGAGAAAGAGCGGCAGGCTGAAGCGTCGCTAGCAGAGGCGGTTAACGGTATCTGCCCCAACGAGGAGTACGACGATGAACAGGCCGGAGACTGAAGCTTTGGACTACAGCCGGCTCGTCCTGGAACTGGTGTCCGGGCTGGTGTTGGAGCTGCATGCTCAAGGGGTAGTTGACCTGGAGCGACTGAAAAGACTGGTGCTGCTTCAGCAAGAGCGTGTGGGGTTGGCCGAGGGGGAGGGGTGGGCCAGTAGTCCAAGCCCAGAGCTTTGTGGGCAGATGCGTCTACCCTTTGGTAAAGCGACCGGGAAGGGCTGGGGGGGCAGGGTTATGAGCCAGGTCGAGCCCAGCAGCCAAGGTGGAGGTGGTTGTGGTGACGTGTGGGCTGATTGAAAGTTGGCGGGTGACGGGCTTGATTGGGGATTGGGTGGCACCTGATACGATCCGGCGGTGGCCAGGGCTCGATCAATGTGGATGAACAGCTCGTATCTGACGGTAGAAGGGAGGCTAACCATGCCTCGGTTACTTGTGGTCATCTTGGTTGTAGCAGCATTGGCAGGTTGTCAACTGGATCACCTAGCCGTCCCAGGCGAACGTGAAGGTCCGAAGGAGAACGAGCTGGCGACTGCGGTGGTCGTGGATTTGGACATCACCGAATCGTTTGCGGACAGCTTCGCACGAGCGGTGAGCGCGCTGACCAGCGAAGTTCGGCGGGCGCGCCCGGGCGACATTTGGCATTTTCGGCTTATCACCCGGCGTAGTCACAGCGACCGGGCGACCATCGCTGGCCTGGAGCGAGTAGAGTTCGATGCAGTCCCTGAAGCCAGCAATCCATTCAGCCGCACAAGTAAGCTGGCCAGCAGGGGAGCGCTGAGGCAGCACGAGCAGACCCAGCAGCGAGTAGCCAGCCTTCTTGAAAGTTACAGGCCGCAATTCGGGCGGGGGACAGATGTGTATGGAGCGTTGAGCAAGGCGGGTCGCCTGCTGGAGAGCTATCCGGATCGGCGCAAGGTCTTGATTCTGGCGACCAACTTTGGCGAGACCGAACAGTTGGATGCCCGCCCCGACCTGCACGGTGTTGCCGTTTACGTTCTGTTCCAGGGAGGACCAGACCCGGGAGAGGTCAGGAGCAGGAAGGAGAGGTGGCAGCGGAAGCTGGTCAGTTTCGGAGCAGTCAGCGTGAGGTTCCTGGATCGGGCCAACTGGGGTGCAGGCATCATTGCGCCAGGAGGCGGGGAGCAATGATTTGGGTGGCAGTCTGTGTCGTGGGCGCTGTTGTCGCCCACTACTTGCGGGAAGCTATCCACGGCCTGGTAGGCTCGTTGTTTGTAGGGCCGGAGGATGTTGTAGAGCGCACCAGCACGCTCCTGGCATCCGGGCAAGGCAAAGCCCTGAAGGCTCTTGACCTGCTGTTCGTCGGGAAGGGGTTGCTGGGAGTGGTGAAAGGGTGCCTGGTGGCGGCCCTGGCGGGCGGCGGTAGTGTCCTGGGGATGTATGCGGAGTGGCACCTGCTAGGGCTGACTGTGCAGGGGATGTTTGGCGGCAGCCTGGCGGTAGGCCAGTGGGTGGCTACCGCCTACATGGCCACAGTGGTGGTAGCCGGAGCTTTGCTACTTGAAATCGTTGGGATACACACACTTCTGCCGCAGGCACGGCTGAAGCAGTTGGCTCCCGAGGTCAGAGGTTGCGTGCGCCGGGGGGTTTGGGGTCTGTTCTTTGGGCTGGTCTTGCTTTCGTTCTCTGCGGGGGTGTGGCGCACCTGGGCCTCGGCTGGAGATTCGGTGAGCTTAGCGGGTGATCTGGTGTTTCCCGCCATCTGGAACGGGCTGCTAATGGGGCTGCTGACAGCGGTGGCCGCCCTGTTCTCGTGTGGGGTGTTCGAGGGGACTAAAGTGGTAGCGAGTGCCATACTGGGGCTACTCGTGGTTGTGGTCGGCTTCCTCTTATGGATGCTGGTCGTTTTACGCTGTGGGTCTCAGGGCCTCCAGCAGGTCCTTCACAGGCTGGTGGGGGTTCCCATAGCTCTGGGGGCTCTCCTGACTTCGTCGGTAGCATCGCTGGTGCCCCCACCGCAACTGCCACAGACTGGTGAACCCTTGCCAGTTGAGACCTGGCAAGGGCCGGCAGAGCCTCAGGCCGTAGCAGAATTCGATATGCCCCCGCTCAGCCCCGAGGAAGTGATGGCACTAAGCGGCCAGGCTGCCGAGTCCGCTAACTAGCCGCCAACAGGAGGTGAGAAGAGATGGGCAAGATGCATGTGGATGGGAAGCTGGTCGAGTGTCCGCAAAGGTTCGTCAGCGTGCAGGAAGTGCGAGAGATGGCCTCTGTGCCGCAGACGAAGGCTCTGGCCAAGATAGAGCCAGATGGCAGGTTGCGGCCCTGCAGACCTACGGATCAGATCGACACCGACCAGGAGCCCCACTTGACCGAGTTGACCCAGTTCAAAGGATGGTAGAGGACACCACGGGGCGGGCGGCACCAGCCCGCCCCCCAACCCAGGAGGTGATCAGTGATGCAAGACAAGTATTTCCATGGCCCGCGGTTGTTGGCCGAGATTGGTCAGCTCCAGACGGCGTTTCCCGAGGGGCTGCGGCATGGGTGGATTGACAGAATCGGCAGGTACGGTGTGCGGCTAGACCAGTTCAGACTCCCGGTGACCGTGCACGGGGCCCACTACGTTCGACAGGTCAAATCAGGGGGCGTCGTTGACGTAGAGAGCACCAATCTGTTGGTGATTATCCCTGAATCCTATGGGTTCGGGAATGTACGGGCAGACGATGTGTACCTGGACCGGGGACTGCGGCTTCGTACCAGTGAGGGCAGGATTGTGCCCGTCTCTCCTGGCCATTACATTGAGGAAGGGAGACTGACGCTGCACTCGCACAGTAATTCCCTGTTCCAAGATGGCTGGGCCTGGCTGTGTATCAAGGTGGGATCGTGCGACAAAGGCCTGGTGGACACCTTGATGGCCGTGCGGGCCTTCCTCAGTGACCCGAGGAACTCCAACCCGATGGCGGGAGGTGTCTGAGCAATGAGAGGCGCGGCAGGTCACGAGTTGGACTGCACCCAGGTGGGGCTGACCATTACTGAGCCTGAGTACAAAGCACTGCTCGCGGCGGGCCGGGAAAGTGGCCCCAAGGAGAGTGCCTGGTTTCTGGACCTGGGTTACTGGAGGCACCGGGGTGGTGTGGAGTTGTTCGTCCGAGGGGTCATCCCCATCCCCGCAGATGAGTTGACGCAAAGTCGAGCGCACGTACACGTGTCAGGGTGCTGTTCAGTGGAAATGTTTGAGCGGTTCCGGGCCTCGCGGACGGGTGCCTTGGGGTTTTGCCATTCGCACCCCGGAGGCCCCCTAAGCCTGTCAGGGCCCGACGCGAGGTTGCTGCGCGAAGTCGCGGCAGACTTGAGGAGGCTGAGGGCACAAGGCGCTTTCGCGTCGCTGGTGTGTTGGCCGGAGGCCAGACTCCTGGGCGGTAGGGCGGTATGGTGGACAGGGGCCGGCCAAATGCAGACGGGTGACATACAGCGAGTAAGAGTTGTGGGCTTGAGCCGGCTGCAGATCAACTCCGGGGAAGAACCCAGGACTGACCGTAGGCTGCTGCAAAGGCAGTGGTCGCTGTTTGGGTCTGGGCAGACCAGGATATCGCAGGTGCGGCTTGGTGTGGTAGGAGTGAGTAGCAACAGCCATCTGGCCATTGCTGCGGCGCAAGCGGGCTTCAGCAGGCTGGTGCTGGTTGACCCGGACCGGCTGGAAGTGCACAACCTGAACCGGTTCCGGGGTGCGGGGCTGGCAGACCTGGGAAGGCCGAAGATTGACGTGGTCAGGCGAGAGATCTTGAAGCTGCACCCGGATGCGCGGGTGCGGTGCCTGCGGACGGAGTTTGCGGAGGTAGTTGCTGAGTTAGCGACGGTGGACGTGCTAATCGGCGGCGTGGATAACACCGAGACGCGGCTGGCGCTGAACCGGTTCTGCGCCGCCACCCTCAAGCCTTATTTAGATGTAAGCGGAGGCGGCGAAGTGGCCGACGGGCGGCTGACGGGCTATGGCTTTCAGGTGTCGTTTTATCGGCCGGGTTCAACGCCCTGTTTTCTGTGTGCTAACCCCGAGGTCACCAAGGACTTCGTGTCTTCGACCCGGCGAGAGCTCATGGAAACGACCAGGTATCTGCAGGGCGTGGAGACGAGTCCGCCGCAGGTGGTAACCCTGAGCCTGCAGGGGTCGGGCAAGGCGTTGGAGGCGCTGCTTTTTTATGTGGCCAATGCCGGGGTGGACTTGCCCGTGCGCTTGGTCTATGACGCTCTGGCGCATCGGTTCTCTCACTTCTCTGTAAGCCAGGCTAAGGAATGCGGGATTTGTGGGACCCAGGGCCTGGAGGGGTTGGGCCAAGTGGCGCTAGAGCCGGGCTTGGAAGGGGCGCTGGATGTAGTCAGGACGGACACCAGTTCAGGTGACAAAGGCGGTGAGTTCAGTGCGTAGACTAGTTATGGCACTGTTGAGTTGGCTGGGTTGGGTCGAGTCTGCGAGGCCGACGGCGGCGACAGGTGGACTCGGTGTCAATGAACCAGACCAAGTTGGGCCAGAGGGGCAGGCAGAGGTTGCTGAGCCAGCGCCGGAAGGCGAGCGACTGGACGCATTTCGCCAGACCGAGCGGCAGCGCTTGGGTGAGCCCGTCTCCGCCAGTGGCGTGGCCTGGGAGAACGAAACACTGCACTACGAAGAGGACGAGGTCCAGACCGTCGAGCAGGAGCGGGTGCTGTGCGATTTGTGGCAGGTCCGTTTGTGACCGTTGTAAGGCCGACTGTGAACGATGTGGCGCCCAGATTTGTAAGGATCATGCTATCAAGTGGGGTGAGCATACGTTCTGCTCGCGCCATCGCCCCTTTTTCTACTGGCTGTGGTTCTGGAGGTTGATGGACAGATGACCTGGGTGAGTTGGCTTGTGTTTGTGCTCTACTGGGCGGTATGCCTGGGCCCGCTACGGCCAGAATTCATCAGGCAATGGCGATTCACGGTGCCCGGCAGCATCGTCGGCTGGGTGACCTTCGCTGT
>JALGTI010000179.1 GCA_029821455.1 Candidatus Zipacnadia bacterium
GGGAGTCACGAGGCAGCGCTCCTGGATGAATGGCCCAAGAACGTCCTCCTCCTGGCGATACTCCTCGGTGGCGTCTTTCACTTCAGCGGGTGTCGCAAGGCCGTACTGCTGGCAAGTCAGGCAGCCTTCCAGCGCCCAATTCAAGATGCCAGGCAGTTCGGCCTGAAGTTTGAGGTGCAGCTCCTTGTCGCGTTCGCCTTGAGAAATCACGACATTGAACGGGTCAAGCATAATCTACCGCCAGATCGCATAGTCTTGGCCTCGCACGCGCGGCTTGCTGTTAGCCCCCAGCTAGATCTTGTGCGTCGGATCGAACTCCCAGAAGTCCTCCCGCATGCGCCGGGCTGCGAGCCTGTCCCCACCGGTAAGTGACTTCGTCAGTGCCTCTCCGAAACGTCTGCCTTCTTCGACCTCAGTGCAGACTGCCAAGCGCACGCCGAACAAGTTAGCGATCTCGGTAGGGTGTGCGTCCCCCCGCTTCGTGAGCAGTAGGTCCGGGTTTGTCTGTCCGCCGTAGTCGCCGAGAAGGTCGAGAGTGGTGCGCAGGAAGAGACTCTTCCCGTTGGCGCCGGTGCCGTGGAAGAAGAACAGCACGTTCTCGGAGACGTGGCCGGTGAACGAATACCCCAGAGCCCTTTGCAGAAACTCGATCAAGTTGTCATTGCCGTGCATAATGCGTTTGAGGAACTCATGCCGCTCACCCCGTCTGCGGATACCAATGCCGGTTCGCCGTTGCCACTGCCCCACGCAATGAGGGCCGTGGCTTTGCCCTTGCCATCGCTCAAGTAAGACCGAACTGATTCCCGGCCAAGCGGGGACAACGGAATCACTCGCTCCTTGCGGCCCTTGCCTCGCACGCAAACCCTTTTCTGCCCTGTAGACCGAGCCTGCACCCTTGAGGTCGATCAGTTCCCCGGCCAGCTGACCGTGGTGCAGTTTGCCTTGTTCACACTTTTCGTGACGAAGGTGAGCCGTGCCAAAAGGCGAACCATACAGTTGAGTTGTCACGCTCTGCTCATACTTGAGCGCTTAGTGAAGGGCCTGACATCCTCGGGCTGAGGAGGCCTCACGATGCGATACCTGATGTCCTGCATGCTGATTTGCCTGGTGGTAGGGACTGTTGTTGCTGCTGGCGGCCAGCAGCGGGAGAGAATATGTCTGAATGGCTCGTGGCTGCTGCATAGAGGCGGGGAGCCGGATGCGATTCCGGCTGATGTCTGGGCAGCCACCGTGGTGCCCGGCAAGTTCGCCGGCTGGTACGGCCAGGAATCTTACCTGCTGGCGCACGGACCAATAGCGTGGTATAAGACGGGTTTCATCGTCCCGATGGACTGGGATGATGGCCGCCAGCTCCGCCTGCGCTTCGAGGGGGTTAGTCACTACTGCCGCATATATGTCAATCAGCAGTTTGTCGGCGAGCACCGGAGCGTGTTTGTGCCCTTTGAGGTGGACATCACCAGCGCTGCCAACATCGGGGTTAACGAACTGGCCGTCTATGTCGTATCGCCGGAGGCTGCCGCAGACGGGTATCCCATCGGCCACGCCTTTTCTGCCCGCAATGTGGGAATCGTGGACGACGTATATCTGGTCAGCTACCCGCAAGTCTATGTGTCAGATGTTTTCGTGATGCCTTCGGTGCGTGAGATGGACCTGGGGGTGCAGATAACCTTCACCAACAATGGGGACACTGACCAAGAGGCGAATGTCTATTCCGGCGTCTTCCTGGAAGGCGAGAAGAAGCTGATAATGCCGGAGGAGAGGGTGACAGTTCCGGCTGGGGAAACGGTGAGAGTCGAATTGAGCCAGCCGTGGGCCGACCCGGAGTTGTGGGGCTATGGCGAGTATGGCAGTCCCATTCTCTATGCATTCAAGACCCACATCGTGCTGCCCAATGGTACTACCGACACGCGCTTTGACCGCTTTGGCTTCCGCGAGTTCTGGTGCGAAGGCAACGAGTTTCGCCTCAATGGCAAGCCAATCTTCCTGACCGGTGACTGCTACAGCACGGGGATGGGATTCGCGTACCCCAACAACCGTCACTTCCTCAATATTTTCCTGCAAGCTGAGCGGCAGATGAACGTCAACAACATCCGCCTGGGCTGGGAGCCCCGCCGGCGGGTGTGGTTTGAGGTGGCTGATGAGGTGGGGATGCTGCTGGAGGTCAACGTCAATAACTCTCTACCCGGTGTCACGTGGGACCAGGACAGATACAAGGCCACAGGGAACCTGACTGAGGGCTACGTACCCGATGAAACAGGTGAGCAAACCGAGCTTGTTAGCAGTCTGATTAGACAGTATGTCCGCGCTCATCGCAATCACCCGAGCATCATCATCTGGGAGAGCAACAATGAAGCGGGGACGCAAGGCCACCGCACGCCTCCAGTCCAAAGCCTCACGGGGCTGGCAGCCATCCAGAAGATCTGTCATGAGGTGGACCCCACACGCCCGGTTGACCCGCAAGGCAGTCCATGGGTAGCGGCCGCCCCCCGCCTGGGGATTGACTTTGAGACCGATATCTACAATGTCCACCCCTATGGCCGGCCGCTGTACATTGACTATACGCGCATCGGGCGGATGGTCGGCTTTCGCGATGACCGCCCGCAGATCATTGGGGAAGTGGTGCGCAATACCGACGAGATTGGGTGGGGGATGTCGGGACGCACCCCGGACCAGATCAAGAAAGCCTTTGAAGCATATGACGAGCATGTGGGCAAGTACTGGGCTGAGTCGGCCCTCGACTACCACAGGCGCGGCGGCGATGGTTTTCAGGTACTGACGCTGGGGGCCTTTGCCTACCACGGCCCCAAGAGCGAGACCGAGTTTGCCGGTGGGCCGTGGAACATATATGCCGGCGGCACTGTGAAGGACCCTCCGTGCGAGTGGCCCGCATACTCCGGCGAGGACTTCAAGGTTGCAGGCTTGCAGATAGGCGCGCTTTACGGGAATCTCAACTGGTGGGACCCGGCGCTGCCGGCTTTCACCCTCAACTGTGTCGCCGACCGGATGAAAGCGGCATATGCCGAGATTGCCGGCGGCGACCTGCCGGCTCTGCCCAAGCGACGGAGACCCGAAGTTATTGTGACGGTCACGGCCAATGACATTCCGGTGCCCGACAGGTATGTCACCATATCACCTGGTGGTGGTCAGGCTGTACCTGCTCAGACCGTCCGCACGGACTGGCAGGGCCGTGCGTGGTTCGTGCTGGATGAGCCAGGCAGTTACGAGATAATCTTCGCCGAGGAGACCGCCCGCTTTGTCCCCCGCAAGACAATTCAGGTGGATTGGGCCGCGCGCGACACGCAGGCTGGTTACCACTTCATCCAGTACTTCGATCTGCCACTGCCGGTGCTGCTGGAGATTCCCGAGCAGTTGACACAGCCTCTGAACGTTGCCGACACCGAGCGGGAGCAGTGGCTGGAGCGGGCGCAGGCTGCCGCAGAGAGCGAACAGGCCGAGGCCGCCGCTGCCGAAGAGCCGGAGCCGGCCGCTGAGGCGGAACTGCCGCCTCGGCAGCGGGAGATGTACTCGTTACACAGGGCCCCTGAGAATGTGGCTATTGATGGCAATGGTGAAGAGTGGGCGGACTATCCGGGCATTGAACTGGGGATGCCCGAGCAACTGGTGGCTGGACGGCTGTTGGCGGAGGATTGGCAGGGACGCGACGACTGCAGCGGCGTCATCAAGGTGGCCTGGGATGATCAGTACATCTACTACTTCGCCCTGATCCACGACGACAAGCCTCGGGTGATGCTGCCCGATGCCAGTGCCCATCTCGGCGACAGCGTGGAGCTATACATTGGCTTCGGCGGGGTCAGGGATACCAAGAAGTGTGACGAGAAGGTTGATTTCCAGTTCATCTTCAACGCAGGAAGCCCAGAGGTTGAGCCGTTCGTCTTCTGGGGCCGCAAGCCGCCCAACCGGGAACTCAAGTGCGACATCGCCGTTGGCCAGCCGGAGGCGTACAGCGGGTACAACGTCGAGGCGCGCATCGAACTGGCTTCCATCGGGGTGCAAGTGCCAGCAACGGCCTCCGAGATCGGTTTCAATGTCGCCATCAACGATGCCGATAACATCGAATTGCTGCGAGAGACCAAGCTGGACTGGGCCCAAGATGTGGAAGATCGGGCCTGGAACTGGCCTTGCGTATGGAACAAGGCCTTGGTGCTTCCTGCGCCTGAGCCGAAGCCGGAGGCGAATGCGTTCCCTGGACGCCGCTTCTACTGGACCGGCGGGACGCTGAAGCTGAGTGGCGCAACATACACCCTGGGCATTGATGGCGAGGGTAGAATAACCCTGAGCCACCACGACAATCCGTTCATCCGCACCGCCTATGTAGGCTTTGCCACTTATGGCTTTCACAAGCCGCTGACCGGCCACGCAATGTCCACCTGGGAACAGAAGTACTGGATTGATGAGAGCGATGGCGCGGCAACGATATACTACAGGGCAGAAAGGCCGGACGTGTTGCGGTTTGATCAGGTCATCGCAATGACGCCTAGCGCGCTCGAGATTGACACCAAATGGACGATACTGACGCAGATTGCCGAGCTCCCGGAGCACAATCCCGAAGTCCCCAACGGTGCCGGTGGTGACTATTCGTTTTTCTTTGATGATGAGATGGTGAAGGGCCTTCCGTGGGCTGTCCAGACGGTGGAGGGGCAGGTAGCAGGTCAAATGCCACCAGATAAGTCTTACACGCTGTCCAACCCCGGCTTGGCCACAATTGGCGAAGGCGAACGCCAGGTACGCCTGGATTGGAGGACGCAATCACAGGCTACGATGTACTTCCAACCCCATCGGTTCTGCGCATCAAGCGGGGGCAGCAACATGCAGCCCGGAGACTTCAGGCAATACAACATCAATTTCGCGTTTGATTGACGCGGGTTCGGCAACCGCCACGAATTCTACTCTCAAGTACAACTCGTCCAGAGTCTGGTACTTCTTACGGCGCTGGCACGAAGGCAACTCATATGAGAATAGTCATATACACATGCGCCGAGCCCTTTGGTATCCCTGCCCTGTTAGAGAAGGTCTGTAGCCAGAGACCGGCCTCTGTGTCTGCGATTGTGTTACCAACGTAGCGTGGGCAGGGAACAACGCGAAAGACTATGAAGAAATGGCTCGCTGTAATGGGATGCGGGGCATTCATCTGTCTCGGTATCAAAGCACGTACCATCAAAGCAATAGCAGCAATCAGCCCGCCGGCGCCAGCCTGGGCCTAACGCTGCGGGATGTGAAGCTGGACTGGGCGCGGGACTTCGACAACTGGGCCAGCATCCGCCCCTACGTCTGGCGCACAGCAACGGTGCTGCCCGCGCCATAGCATCCCAATAGACCCGACTGCAGGTGATGGTTGGCATGAGGCTGCAACATACTGACGCCCAGTGCCACGCGTCCGTTGCGGTCATCTTCGTCTTCCGTGCGTACCTCCGGCCCGACGTTCATTGGTTCTAGCTCCGCTAACCTGCGTCTTGCTCTACCAGGGGATGGGCGTGCACTGCACTGCGCAGTTGCCTATCCTCCACATGCAGATATACTGCCGTGGTATCCAGCCGGGTATGTCCCAGCAACTTCTGGATCTCGACCAGGCTGCACTAACGGCTCTGTAGCAGCAGTGTTGCCATGGAGTGGCGCAGCGTGTGCAAGGTGACCCCAGTGCCCTCTATCTCGCTCTGTGCAAGAATACCACGCCAGATGCGCTGCATCCCGGTCGGATGAATGGGGTTGCCATGAAATGTTGTGAACAAGTAGTCGTGCTGACACTGTGGCCGAAACTGCAGCCAATCTGCAACCGCCTCAACAACCTTCTCCACCAGCGGGATTATCCTGAGCTTGTCGCCCTTGCCTCTGACACGAACCCTCTTCTCGCTCAGAGACACATCGCCGAGCTTGAGGCTAATCAATTCCCCCTTCCGCATGCCTGTAAAGATCAGCGTGCACATCATAGCGTAGTTGCGGAAGCCACAACGTGCGGTGCGGTTGCGCTGGGCGCCGGCAGGTATCTTCTCCAAATCCTCCTTCGGCAGGTAGCGGGGCAGGTTGCGCGTCGGCTTGGGCACAGACACCTCGCGGACCGGATCCTCCGATACGAGGCCCTGCAGCCGAAGGTAATCCCAGAAGCTGCGTAGGGCATACAGGTGGCGGGCCACGGTGTTATTCACCAGGCCTCCGTCGTGCAGCTCAATGACCCACTCCCGCACCAGCGTGGTGGTAACCTCAGAGAAGTCGGGGGACATACCTCGAGCCTTGAGGAACCGGCAGAACTGCTGCAGATCGTAGCGGTATGAGCTGGCAGTAAGGGCCGAATACCCTCGCTTTGCCTCCAGATAAGCGGCAAAATCTCGGATAACTGTGTCCATAACCATTGGGTTCTGTACACACCCTTTCTGGGTGCTGTCCCCAACGAAGACGGACAACCGTGTCCGAGATCAGTCCATTTCCGGCGAAAGTGGCTACAGAACCCTAGTAAGGCAGGTTATGTTACACACTTCCCGCCATTGAGTTGTCATCTCCCCCAAAACAGGGCTCGGAGAGTGGGTACATAGGCCGGATTCTGTTCCAGCTAGTAGAGGGCCTGGACACCCTCACCGGAGCGCAGCGGCTCCCTCTGAAGCCGAGTAGTCACAGCCTCAATCTGGCCTGTCCCCGCTTACATCAAAGAGCACCGCTGCGATCCTCGTGTTATGCAGTTCCTCACAGTGCTAGCAGAATCCGTCGTTACAGGACCGGCCAGGTTATCAGGACCAGGAGTGACTAGCCTGCGTGCGCAGCGGAGCTGGTGCATCGATCGAGCCCCGTCTCCTTAGAGCCTATCCTAAAACTATCAGTCGGTAGACGATGAGGCAACAGGCGAGATGAACCAAACCCAGCGGATCAGAAGCTTCCGAAAGCGATTGTGCCACGAGCCAGTGCGCTCTACCACCCAGCGGTGCGCCGGACGCGATGGCGATCCGTCAAGGGCCACTTTCTGTTCGCCGCGCCGCCGGATGTGGGGACGGTACGCCCGCTGGCGGGCCCCGACCTCAATCTCCGGATAGTCGTAGC
>JALGTI010000180.1 GCA_029821455.1 Candidatus Zipacnadia bacterium
ATCAATCCATATCGAGCGATAAGAAGCCAGCTTGCCATCGAGTCCGTATTGCCTGAGAAGCATCTGCTGAATCTTCGCATTCTGATCGTCAACAGTGATGAGGGAAAAGCTCGTCCCCATCGCATAGGCCATCAGGGCCGCAGACTCCAGCGTTGCCGTTACCGGGATGTTCACCAGAGAGCGGGCCTCATACAGCCCGATATCGAGATTGCAGGAGATGAACACGGCGTCATAACCATCTTTGTCGGCCTGGATGATGCGCTCAAGCGTGCCGCCGGTGCACATATGTCGGAAATAGAGAAATTGATTGTTCTTGAGGGGATAGACATCCGAGATATTGACCATATCGAATTCCGTATCCGGTCGCTTGATCTTCTGCAGATTCTCCCGGCCACGGAATTCAGTTCCGCCGAACGGATTGACCACAAGAATCTTCATAATAAGCCCCTCACTTCGAGTTGTCTTTCTGCGCCAATTCCGCGAGATACTTCTGCACGTCAGTATTCAGTGGCTCGGGCTTGTGACTTTTCAGAATCTCCCTAATCTTGTGCCTGGCGCGATCCAGCAGCGAGGTTTTCCCTTGCGCCTGCCACTCATCGAAGTTACTACGATCAATGAGCTCCGCTATCCAGAGCACCCCGAGGGTGGATGAGGGGAGCAATGGGTTCGGTGTAGTGGATGATAAAGAGCTTCTGCCGAAAGGCCCCTTCCCCGCCGGCAATTGCACAGGCCATTTGGTAGATGTCTGCCAGATTCCCCCTGGAAGCGGCTGTGAATACAAGTGGCTTTGCTGTATTGGAAGCCATCTCCACGAAATGATACTTGTCGGCAATGCTTTGGGGTAGCTCGTGGGCAACACCCATACACATCACAAAGTCGTAGTTATCGAGATGGTCCACAAGGAGCGTAGCCTTGTGGACATCATCCAGGCACGTCTGGCGCCTCTGCCCGGCAAAAGGATCAAACACGAAAGGCGTATCAGAGCCCGGCCCCCAGTATGACCTACTACCCTCGAGCAACAAGGCCGGGTCGCCTTTTCGGTTGTGGATGGCAATGCTATCGGGCGCGCTTCGCACTGCTTCTTCGACCACGTAACCGACTTCTGCTTTGCGCACGAGCCGTTGCTGGCGGGGAAACGGGCCGAATGGCGGCGGGCCGGGGGACGCAAGAGCGGAGAGAAAGAGGCACTTGCCAAAGCTCGTGGAGTGCGCACGGCTGAGGAGGTTCAGGACCTCCTGGCCCGCACTATTGAATCGGTACAACGCGGGCAGATGGAGCCCACAACTGCGAACGCCATCGCCCGGCTTTGTGATCTCCAATTGAAGGCAATCAGAGAGACTAATCTCGTACGTAGATTGAATGAGTTAGAAGGCGTGGTAAAGAAGGGAGTAGGCTGAGATGCGGCAGAATGACAGCAAGCTTAAGAAGGTCCTGGGCGAGCTGAGTCTCGACCAGCGGATTGAGACGTGGATGAGGGCGATGCACAAGGCTGGCGGCTTGAATTTTGTCGCTGCGAGCGACGAGATCAGACAGGAGATCTTCGATCTGGAGCACACGACCCCCGAAGATGGTCGCGACCTCTTTCGAAAACATAGAGACAGGATTCTGGGAATGAACGCGCTACTGGGCTGGAGCATCAGCGTCGGTTGGTTGCGTGCAGAGGCCATGATCGCACGGATGGCGTCGCTCTTGTCCCTGATGTTTGTTGCGAACACCGATGGGCCCCGCAGGATACTGCAACAAGCGAGGTGATCATCACGTATGAGAAATGGCTGCGGGACGGCAGAAGATCGCCACTCGATACTTCCGATGAGTGGCACCCGGCGGCCGACTACTACCTCGATTAGTCTATTGAGAAAGGCGTCTAAACTCAGCTTCGGGCTCGATACATTCCTGCTGTTTCGGATATAGTCTCGGCTCACAAGTGATCTGGGAGACGGTGGAAATTGGGTCATGTGTGACTCGGGCCAAGTATGGCGAAGACCTGTGCCGATCACTGAAGGTGAGTAGAGCACCCAGCGGGTTCTGGCTCCCAGCGCTACCAATGGGCCGATGCTGTCTGGGGCGTTCAACACTGATCGGCCGAGCGCCAGTTGTAGCGCGCTTCACCCCGTCTGCTCAGTGTCGCGTGACCAAGGTGGACGTAGGGCAGATCAGCATCCGCTATCATCACGCGCCAGGGTGACCACAGCGCCGCGGTGTGAGAACGCGAAGCGGGTCATTCGTGGAGCGCGTGCGGGAGGGTGTGGATCCTGTGCCAAGTGGATTGGTTGATGGCTCAGAGGCTGGCTGTGCCTGGCAGCGTTACCGTTCCCCGCAACCTCAAGCGGGCACTTGCAGGCGTCATGGCTCACCGGTGATCCAGGTGCTCGCTTACATCAACGGCGCACATTGGGTGGGGGTGACTGTGGCTACAGTTTGCGCTAGGGCGTCAAGATGCGGCGCAGTGATAGATAGGCCTCGAGGAATTCGTCCTTCGTCCTCAGACCTCTTCCCTCGTGTCTAATGCGCATTAGCGTCTCAATCCACGACGGCGTGATTCGCTCAGACCATTCGGGATCGGATAGCAGCTTGCGCAAACCTTCGGGCAACTCGTCTTCGTCGTAATCCCTGCCGTGCCCTATCAGTTCATCCACGCCCATGCCGTAGGCCGCGGCGAGGCGAGAGAGGGTGTCGAGAGATGGGTTCGCGATGCGACTGCACTCCAGGTCAGAGAGGTACTGAAAATGCAAGCCCGCTAGGGCTGCTGCCTTTCTCTGCGTAAGGCCTAGTTCTGTGCGAACTGCACGAACTCGATCCCCGATGTGCATCGCGAACGGCTCCTTACATGTGACGGATAGACCTAATTGGATGTTGAGAAGTGCAGAGCAATGCACTTGACAAGAACCCCAATTTGGGGTTATAATACATTCAGCAGCTTACATATGTCTACCAATACCGCCCTATTATGTACTAACGGAGTGGTTGTGCAATGAATGAACCAGGCATCTCGAAGCAACCCAACTGGGAAGTTCGCAATGCGGCTGGGAATTTCCTGCAATACATCAACGCCAGCAGCCAGTATGCCTTTCAGACGGTACGAGCATACGCCAGCGATCTGAACCGGTTCTTCAACTACCTGGAGGCTACACACCCCAGGTGCACGCCGCAAGACATTACGCCTGCGATCGTGCAGGACTATCGCGACTCCGTTGCGCACCTCAAAGCAACTACAGTTTCGAGGAAGCTCTGCGCGCTTTCTCGGTTCTTCGACTGGCTGTGGGTGCGGGGGGATGTCCTTTCAAACCCCGTCACCGCCGTCAAACACCCTCGCCGCAAGCGAGAAGAGACCAAATGGGTCACCGCTGAGGACGGCCTGGCGCTGCTGGCCGCGTGCAGGAACCACCGGGAGCGGGCAATACTTGCCACCTACCTCAGAGCGGCGCTCAGGTATTCTGAGCTTATGCAATTGCGGGTGAAGGACGTGGACCTGGTAAGGGACGAGCTGCAAGTCCTCGGGAAGGGAGGTTTGCGGAGGGCCGTGCCGATACTGTCCGACTTACGTCCGTACCTGGTTGAATGGTTAGCAGTACGACCCCACATACCGCACAATTACCTATTCACCACGCGAACCGGCAACCCCCTTTACGAGAAGGCGTGTTGGAGGTTCTTTCGGCGACTACTGAAAAAAGCGGGGCTTGAGGACAAGGACTACGCGGTGCACAGTCTCAGACATGGCGCTGCCACGCAGATGTATGAGGCAGGAGTGGATTTGGGGACAGTCGCCAGATTCCTACGGCATTCAGACACGAATACCGTCATGCGCTATGTTCACGCGGGAACGGCCGTGGTCAGGCGACAGGTTGAGGAGAGACTGCAACAGATAGGGCCGCTGCCGGCGCCATCCACACAGATATCCCCAGTTGGTATTGAAGTGATTGTCAGTGAGATCATGAGACAGCTAGTCCACCAAATCCATCAGAGTGAAGCGCCACCTGCTGAGTAGTCTCGTACACTTCGAAGTCCCGTCAACGCCAATCGGTTACATCCGGGTGAGCAAGGCTTCCGAACTCAGACCTCGAGACAAGAGAGTGGCCTGATAGTAGACTAACGAAAGGCTGCCCCCAATGTAGTGAAGTATGTGGTGAGCCATGCCTATACTGGAAATAGCAAGGGATTTAATTCAGCACATCTTTGAGGGTATCTCGCTGCTATGCAAGCAATCCAGGGCCTGGTGAAAACCGCCCAACAACGGCCCGAGGCGGTTGGGAAGCCGTTTCATGGGGATCCGAGGACGCACACCACAAGATGTGCAACAGGGGGCAGACCGATGTAGATGGGGGGTTGTCGTCAGAGTGGTGTACTTCTTCCCAGATCGGTCTGCCCCCCGCTGCTATGCACCCCACGGCTGTGGAGCATGCCACATGTGAAACTCCGTAATCGTAGACGGCAGGGACACAGCAAAAGTCTGGACAGGGCTCCGCGAGCCTATTCAGGGGTCAAACCGCGTCGGAAACAGCACAAATCTTATCAGCAGACACACTCCCGCTTGGGCCGTGGCAATATAGTCACTTCCGTCCGCGGACACGAAAAAGCCAGCCTGTTGCAGACTGGCTGGTTGGCGCCTTGTAGCGGTTGGCCCACGAGCACGCTCTCGTATTTGAGAAGTACCCGAAAACTACGAGCCCCGCGCCCCGCGCGGACTATCTCCTTTGAATAGCATGACGCGTATCCCAACGAAACGGCGCTCAACAGCTAGAATCGGGCCGGGCCAGCGGTTACTAAGCAGTTGAGGCAGTGGATTCTCGGGTGCATGCGACAGCACCAGCCATAGTCGGCCGCCCTGTGCCGGCCAAAGTCTGGCAATCTCCTCATGTAGAGTTAACGGATCTTTCATTTTCCCTGGGAAGCCTGTTATGGGGAGTTTGCCGCGATAGGTGTCGCCAGAAAGGCATGGACTTGGCCATCTGGGTTCTGCCCGCATCCAGCAATCTGACCAGATTCGTTGATGGCACGAGCATTGAAGAGTGTCCACTCAGAAGAGTCTGGCATCAGCCAGTCGTTAAGGTCGTGCATGCTTTCGCCTTCTTGCCACAGGAAAGCATGGCAGGCCCCCGGGACGTAACTGTATCCGACCACCTGTCCCGCACTGTTGATGTCCCAAGCTACGCTAACGTCACCTCCCCCCTCAATATCGCCTAAGTCAGTCATCATACCGCCTTGCCAGAGGAACGCATGCCGCTCTCCGCCTTGTATCCGACTACCTGTCCGGCGGAGTTGATGCCATACGTTAAGCTGCGGGTTCCTCCGAGTGTGCCCAAGTCTCTGATATCATAGGGCAACCACTCGGCATTGACGATCGGGGTGACGGCTAGAAGACACGGCAGGGCCAGCGGCACAAGCATACCCTTGGCCCACATTAGGGTCGCAATTGGCAGGGGTTCACATAGGCTTATCTACGTGCCGAGATCCGCGCCTTGTTCTATGCCCGTCTATTTGACTGCCAGGACGTGTCAAGTCAACCCACACGTTGGTCAGCGCGGCATCCTCAAGGGGTGTACACACGCGGGGCGCCCCTACCAACATCAGGCGCCCCAGCTAGCTGCTACCATTAGTGTGTTCTTTCTTCTAGGTTGCCTTGCGACGGCGCGCCAGCACACCGACGCCCAGCGCGCATAGGGATAGCAGCGTGAGCGAGGCCGGCTCGGGTATGGGGAACCCAACAGTGCCACCGGTGCCACCGTTTATCCATAGGCCATCATTCCCGCACCAGGGCGAGACGTGAGCATAATACGTGTCGTTTGGAGACAAGACTAGGCTTGCGAAATCCGAGCCTGTTAGATCAAAGCTGACCTCGTATATCCAGGTGTGGCGGTAGTCATCATCGCCGACCCAGCCGTCCGTCTCCAAGTCGGGATCATAGAACTTGATATACTGCTCCGCGCTGCCCAACAAGGTCACCTGGGGGTGGCCGGCGTTGAAACCGACGGGGTCATTGGTGTCGAACCAATAGGCGCTCTCCCATGCCCCGGTGCCCGGTTTGCCTGACGGATCCGGCACACCAGCGTCTACGTAGTACAGCTCAGCCTGGCCGTTCGACATTCTGACGGCATAGTTGTAATAGTCGTTGTCGCCGCCACCGTTGAACTCGAAAGCGACGTCTACGTAACGGTCGACGCTGTAGTCATCGCCGGCCCAGTTTCCGTTTTCGTCCAACGGGGCCCCTGAGTAATTATCTGCCTTGCTTGTGTAGTAACCGGCGTAACCTGTGGGGTCCTGCCAGTTGTAGCTAGTTACCATCGCCAGCGACAGCTCTGTAGGAGTCACATAGGCATAGAGCTGCTCGAAGTCGTAGCGCTCTAGCTGCCAGACATTTGCACCCCCCGGTACGGCCAGGACGTCATCGTCGGCGCTGGGGGTCCCGTAGTCTGGGTATCCGCTCGTGCCCATCGCATAGGCGATGCCGGCGCCCTCGGTTGGGTCCCAGTCAGAAAATGGGGTCACGCCCCAGTCGCTGAGGTTACCATCGGCATTGACGAAAGCAGTAAACGCCACGGCGTTAGAACCCGTTGATACGACCAGCATGAACAAAGCAATTACGAGGCTAGTATGCTTCATCTACAGATCCCTCCGTTGATACATAAATCATGTGCTTTTGTCATTGATACCGCGCCATCTAGCTGAAAGGGCTACTTGTGCGGCCTCAAGTGCCAATGCCCACGCCGTGGTGGCAACTTGGCTGCTGTTGGTTCATCCTGTTGCAGACTGTCATTTGGGCCGGGACCTGATACAGGTGCCCCAGTACCAGGCCCCGGCCATCCCCTGGACAACCCCCCAAGGGGGAACGCTCATCTTGCTTGCGTCGCGGCGAACAGCGTCATCGCTGGTCCGAATGAGTATTGATTGTTCGCCATCCGTATCAGTTCACTGTGCGCCTGCTCGGCGTTGCCCATCCTGACTACCTCTCGCAGCCGCGCTAGCATATAATCCACCGTCTCGACCTGGTCCTGCCAACCGTTTGGCAGCACTTGCAGCACGTGCGGATCAGTGCGGACCAGCACCTCTGTATCGCTATACAACGCTTCATGCAGCTTCTCGCCCGGCCGGAGCCCGATATAGCGGAAGTTCTTGAGGTCTTTGGGATCACGCCCCGCCAGGCGCAGCAGGTCTTCGGCCAGCTCTTGGATTCGAATCGGCTCACCCATATCTAGAATGTACAACCCAGAGGCCTCGCCTATGCCGCCGCTGTGTATGACCAGTAGTGCTGCCTCGGGGATCGTCATGAAGTATCTGGTGGCTTCAGGGTGAGTGATTGTGAGCGGTTCGCCCCTTTGGATTTGATCCTGGAAGATCTCAACTACGCTACCCGTGCTTCCTATCACGTTGCCAAAGCGAACTGTGATATAGCGGGTGCCAAGCCCTACATCCTGCTGTTTGCGCTGCAGTAGCAGCTCGCAAATGCACTTAGAAGCGCCCATGACCGAGGTTGGATGCACTGCTTTGTCCGTTGAAATCAGCACAAAGCGCTCCACGCCATGCTCAGCGGCCACATCAGTCGTTACATCGGTTCCGAAGACGTTATTGACTATCGCCTCGAGCGGCTGAGGTTCCATAAGTGGGACATGCTTGTGGGCTGCAGCGTGGAACACGATTTCCGGTGCGTGTAGCTCGAAGGCTTCATTCATAGACGCTGCGTTTGTGATGTTTCCGATAAAAGGTACGCTCATTCCTGGGTAGTGTCGTTCGATCTCGCGCCCAATGGCATGGATTCTGTTTTCGCCCCTCCCGAGCAATACCAACCGTTGCGGGTGGAAGCGGGCAGCCTGGCGACAGATCTCGGAGCCTATACTGCCCCCCGCGCCGGTCACAAGTACACGCTTGCCCCTCAGGTATTCACCGCAGGTATCGACCGGAAACTGCGTTGGGTCTCGACCCAGCAGATCTGCCAAGTCCACTCCTCGTAGCTGCCCAAAGGAAATCTCGTTTTCCCACAGTTGCAATGTCGAGGGGAGGATTCTGTAAGGGATACCTACGACAGAGCAGCGCCTTACAAGGCGGCGCAGGTATCCCCCGCCCAATGAGGGTATGGCGATGATGATCTCGTCGCACTTATGACGAGCGCAGATACGCTCTAGCTCGGTACCCAACCCCAGCACACGGCCATGGCGTATCCACATGTTGCGTTTCTTGGGGTCGTCATCTACGAAACCTACGAGCTCGGAACCATTACTCGGCTGGTATCTTAGCTGGTCAGCTAGAGCAGCTCCGGCCGAGCCGGCACCGTAAATGATTATGCGCCTAGCCTGCTTGGGAGTCTTCTCAGATGTATCCGGGCCCACGTGACCATTGCGACTGTCGTGGCGCTTGCCGTTCTGCACATGGAGCTCTCGCATGATGCGCCACGAGAATCGCCCAGCGCCGATGGCAAACAACCAGACCATCCAAGTCAATGTGAGAAGACTGTAACTTCGCAGCCCGTTACCGAAGATGGAAAAGAGGTACATCGAGCCCAGCAGTGCGAGGGCGCTGGTGGTTACGGCAAGGATAATAGAAACGAGCGCATCCACAGAGGCGAAGTGCCAAATGCGATTGTACAGTCCAAATGCATAGAAAACGGCTATCGCGATTGGGAATATGGGCAGGGCCTGGACGTAAAACTTCCCCAAAAGATCGGCAGGAATCTGACCGTCAAAGCGCACGGCAAAGGCGATGATGATGCCCGCGCCCAAGACCAGCAGGTCGAGACAGACAAGCACGGGACGCATCCAATTGAGGCTGATGACTCGTTTGGCCATAGATCGTGACCCTGCGGGCCGGTCATCAACCGTTGCTGCGTAGTCCGCGCGCCCTGTGCCCCCCCCGTATCGCGCGGGATCTCGAAGATCAGACTGCCACTTGTGCTGTGAAACAAGGGCCCAGATTGATTGTGTTGACCACAAATGAACTGAATTGGGCTAGATTCCCGGAAGGAGGGGTGAACCCCGATCGCTCTGTGCGGGAGAACCACCTGACCTGAGTACGCGGCCGTGGCTCGGCTGTGGCCAGATGGAATGATGCACCCGGAGCTGGGCCGTCAACCGCCGCCCGATCCGGAGCGCGGCGGCTTTTCAGCTCCCCTTGTTATGTGTCCACCCTTCCTCCTTGTTTGGTAAGAAAGCACAGCACCTGCTGTTCAGGGCCGGGTCCCCCCCGGGGAACGTGGCATCAACAGGTGCCTTGGTCTGCGCTGTTTCGATTGGCCGCTAACAACCTGGCCTCTTGGCCATTTGCAATTGCGAAATCTCTCCTATCGTTACTACCAGTTTACTGTGTGGTTTGCACATGTCAAGTGGATAGAAGAAACCTTGAGCATGCGCGGAGCATAGCCAGAGGCATAGGATCCGCTGATAATGCTGCCCGGGGAGGGTACGCAACGAGCCTTATCTGGTCACTTCTCGCCCAATTGCGTCGCCAAGATTATCAGCTATCGGACGGTCCGCGGGACTATCCGGACGCTCCGGCCAGAGGTTGAGGTCTGGCCGAGAAGCTAGCAGGAGCGCGCGCAGCCGGAGTGGGGATTGCACTACGACCTCACTACGGCGAAGAATTGGTGGCTTTGCTTATGCCCAGGCAGGACTGTGTTTGCCAACTGCCTCCACGCCGTCAGAGTTGACTAATTGGCAGCCACAAGCGCCTGGAAAGGCTGCACAGCGCTGGTTGTTCCGGAGACATTGCCACCACGAGCAGGGATTGCTCCCAGACTCGAAGAATATGCAGACAACCAAAAGCCAAATGGTAAATCTCGGTTGAATGCATTGGCCCCATTCTGGCAGAGGAACTTGCCGAACGCAGACGCGAGGGACTGTCGGAACGCGAAGGGCGGCTGTATGTTGTGAGGGCGACAGCTACTATCGAGCGCAAGGCCGGCTACGCGGGGCAGAAGCTGCGGGAGCTACTGGCGGAGGCGCTGGATACGCAAATCCGGGACGCGAGGAAGTGATCCAGAGAAAGGAGTGGGGTCGCGTGGCACAGGATGCTAACAAAGGCGATCTAGCCGGCGAAGTAGCCACTGTGTTGGTCATAGACGATGATATAAGGATGCTGTCGGCCGTTCGTAGGATACTAGAACATGCTGGTTATCATGTGCTAGTAGCTGAGGATGGGAGACAGGGCATACAGATACTGCGGGAGCAGGCAGGTGGGATTGACGCAATCATCTTGGATTGGATACTGCCGAGCATGAGCGGCGCTGAATGGCTGGAACACATTCTGGAGATTGATCCTGACGCCAGGGTAGTATTCTTTACCGGTCACTTGATACCGGAAGCCCTCCATGTGGAACTTGAGGGTAAAGTACGAGGCTTTCTACACAAGCCATTCACCGCTGACCAGCTGCTTGGTGCTGTGGTGGAGGCACTGGGATAGGTTATAAAATCCTGCAATTTAGCTGCGGAAATGGGCCGCGGCGGACAAAGACCAACATGCAGGGGGAGCGGCAGGGAACAGGCTTAGCAATCGGAGCTGAAGGGGACATTGAGATGGGTATTGCGGAGACGAAACCTGGCAAGGAGACTGCAATGCATGCTGCTCCGGCAGTTTTCTTTCGAACGCCGGACGAGCAGATAACTATCTTACACGATGACATCCTGTCTACAGAATCCATACTGCCAAGTTCTGTCGACTTGACTGTTACGTCTCCGCCGTACAATGTGGATATACGCTACGATTCATCTGAGGATGACATACCTTACGATACATACCTTGAATTCACAGCTGATTGGCTGGCGAAGGTTTATACTCTGACCAAGCCGGACGGGAGGATGTGTCTAAATATCCCGCTAGATAAGAACAAGGGTGGCCAGCAAAGTGTGTATAGCGATATCGTTAGCATCGCCAAGCAAGTCGGTTGGGAATATCACTCCACGATCGTCTGGAACGAAGGGAACATATCCCGGAGAACAGCTTGGGGATCATGGATGAGTGCAAGCGCCCCTTACGTGATTGCGCCAGTGGAAATGATAGCCGTGCTCTACAGAGAACAGTGGGAGAAAACAGAAAAAGGGCAGTCGGATATAGCCAGAGAAGAGTTTATGGAGTGGACCAACGGAATGTGGATCTTTGGCGGCGAAAGCGCAAAGAGAATAGGACATCCAGCGCCGTTCCCCGTGGAGCTGCCCAGAAGGTGTATCAAACTCTTCAGTTTCGTTGGCGATACTGTCCTTGATCCATTCCTTGGCAGTGGCACCACTCTCGTTGCCTGTGCACAGAATAACCGTGTTATTGCCCTTGAATACTGCAAACTGGCTCAGAAAAGGGTAGAAGTGGAGGGCTGCGCTTAGCAGAGGGTTTTGCTACACACATACTCAGCAGAGCCAGGAATCAGTGCGGCAAACAGGGAATACTGAAACGCGGCAAGCAACTATCTGGCAAATGCCCGATGGATAGGTGTGCCCAATGCATACTGCCCGAGACGTTCCCCGGGATCACCTTTGATGGTGATTTCGTCTGTAATCACTGTCGTGCATCCGCAGAAGCAACAACGCAGTCCCCATTGTATACCGCCAAATCCCTCGAAGACTTGGTATCGGGTTATCGCCGCCCTGGCAAAGAGCATGAGTGCATCGTTGGACTGAGTGGCGGCCGCGATAGCACCTTTGCAGCCTACTATGCGGCCCGGGTGCTTAATCTCAGGGTTCTCCTGTGCACTGTCGACAATGGCCTGATGCCACGACAGACCATGCTCAATATTGAAAAGACCAGGGAAATGCTCGATGCAGACCTGGTCGTTGTGAAGAACGAGCAAATGAAGGTGTCTGCCAGGGGTGCTATTACTTCGTGGCTCCGCAAGCCTTCCATTGGCATGGTCCCAACCTTCTGTGTTGGCTGCATTGGAGCGATAAAGTCCCGCTTGTTGCAGAAGGCACGAGAGCATGGCATATCATTAGTGATCACGGGTGCCGGTGAGCCGCAGCTACCCTTGGGCAACTACCTGTTGAGTATCCCGAGGGGCAGCGACCGCAAGAGTGCTATGCTCTTGGGCTATGCTATGGAGTTGGCCAGGAATCCTTACTATCTCCTAAACCCTGGTTGTCTGATTGAAATGGCGAGGGAGGCCTACTTCCGCTTCTTACGGCCGAGAATCAGACGTCACTACCGTACGGGGGTGCGCTTCGTATCCGCTTACAAGTTCGTTGCCTGGGACGACAGCTTGATAGTCTCGACAATTCAAGACGAACTAGGCTGGGAGAACCCGTATGGAGGCAGCACCTGGAAATCTGACTGCAAGATGCATCTCGTGAAACAGTACGCGTACAGAGAGTCCCTTGGTTTCACGAAGAACGACATAATCCTCAGTTGTCTTATACAGCAGGGCAATATCTCACGGACGGAAGCACTAGAGAGAGTGAGACACGAGAACGAGCTGCCGCGCCATGCATTGATCGAAGCCCTTGATACCCTTGGAATCGAGCCCGGGCATTTCGAGGCGGCCGTGCAGAAGCTGGCCACGCGACACCATGCGGCACATATGCGGCACTAATATGGGCTTACCTATCTACTTGAGGTATGGCAACAGGCTTAAGAGGCGGGTGGAAAGGCAGCGGCGCTAACGGAGACGCTGAGGCAATAGATAAGTGCACCAGGCTACTTAGACCGTTTTCCCCCCCGGCGCCGGGTGACAGTGCAGGCGACGCCCCAATTATTGATAGTCAGTCTCTAGCCCGGGGAGCAGTATGCCTCCTGGCTGCTCAAGCGCGCTCAGAGTAGCCCAATTGCCCCACAAGTACGCTTGGGCAAGGCTATGAATGCTTGATTGCTGCGCTCACCTCGCCAGCACAAGAAGGAATTGAGCACAGATTCGAACAATGTATCAGTCAAGCACAGACACGGGGAATCGAGGGGTGAGAGATAGTGAGACACGGAATAGCCTTAGCGATAGCGTGGCTTGTCCTCTGCGCAACGCCTGCACTGCATGCGGCCCCAGCCGCCCGGGAGATGAGTCCCGTGGACTTCAGCATCACCAACTACAGTACGAGGCCCCGCACCGAGGTTGCCCGAGTCTCAATACCGGTACCACAGGGCGCTCTCAGCGAGCCGCTCCCCGGGCTGGTCTTGAGCGGCAAGGCGACCTACAGCGCCCAGGCGCATGTCATCACGCGTCACCCGGACGAGTCGCCGCGGCGGGTGATGCTGAGCATCCCGGTCGCGATGGGCGCCGGGCAGACGCGGGCCTTCAGCTACGGCCCGCAGACGGATGTGACCAGCCAGGCGCCGCCGGCGCCGCGAGGCGACATGCTGAGGCGCAGCGGCGCTAGCGCCACCATGACGACGCGATTCTTTACCCTGGTGGTGCGCGAGGACAGCGCCCAGATCATCGGGACGAATGGAGAGGTGCTGGCGCTGATCCATGCGTACGGGCCCGGCGTGGCCGACCCGCAGCCGGCGGCTGTGGAGATCATCGAGAACGGGCCCTACAGCGCCTGGCTGCGCTGGCGAGTGGAGGGTTCCGACTGGAGCCGGGAGGTTGACATCCAGGCCGACGAACTGGGCCGCATCAAGCTCACTCAGCGCATCCTGCGTCACCTGCGCGATGACGACTCGACCCCTGACTTTGGGTTCAAGTTGAGCGTGATGGGGGCAGAGCCGGTGCGCCTGCCGGCTGAGCCTGTCCATTTCCTGCAATTCGACCCCACGTCGAGCTTTGCCGAGCATCCGGAACTCGTTGCCTCCCTGAAGCTGGCCGATGGCATCCAGATTTCGCTGGCCAATCCGCTGGCGCTGCGCCAGAATCGTGGGACGCTGGAGGCTGATGTCCAGCCCAATCGCATCACCCTCCGCGCCAGCCGCATCGAGCCGGTCGAAGAAGAAAACAACTACCTCGTCATCCAGGAGGGGGCTTGGCGGGTGATGCGGCTTGTCATCCAGCCCGGCCCGCCAGAACAGCTTGCTGCCGCGATTGACCAACCTCTCGTCACCAAGACTGAGTGGCAAGCCTTTGATACCGTCTACCACAGCGGCCCGCCTCTTCGCGTCGAGCATCCGGTGCTTCAGAGTCTCACGGAAGCCTACATCCACGCCATGCAAAGCCTTTCACGGAATGGCGACGACTGGGGCACCATGGGCGGATTGGACCGGTACAACCACTGCCAATACGTGTGGGAGGACTACTTCCGCACCGGTGACCCACGGCTGCGCAAGATCGCGCTGGACTGGTCGGAGAACTACATGAACTTCTCGGTCTACTGGGGGCCGGAAGACGAGTACTACGGCGGCGGCCGCTACCCTGGTGACCAAAGCAAGCAGCCGTGGCCCGGTACATTCAAGTCGCGGTACAACAACGCGGTCAGCTTCTGCACCAAGGGGTATCAGAGCTTCTGGCTGGCCTACGAGGAGACCGGGGACCCACGCTTCAGGCATGCCGCTGAACAGCAAGCCCTGTGGGCCTCGAAGCATGTGACCGCCGGCATTAACTACACGCGCTGCATAGGGCAGGTCACAGACTACGTCAAGCTGTACGAGTATACCGGCGACAGCTTCTACCTGGATACCGCAGAGCGCCTGTGGTCGGAGTTCCAGGAGTGCCAGGGGTCTGACCTGCTCTTCACGGAGGGCGGCAGGCCCGCCATCGGCAATCACCTGCATATCTTTAGCGACCAGGACGGCTACAAGACTCCCTTCGTCAAGTCTTACATAATGCAATATGCAACCAACGCGCTGCTGTATCTGCTGAAGCACCACCCCGACAATCAACGCCTGCGCGACACCATCATCGCCTGCAATGACTGGATGGCGAAGGTGCAGACTCCGGGCGGCGGCTGGGGTTATCCCGGGCCAAGCACCGGTGGTCTTGGCTGGAACGTGGAGTATTGCCACGGGCTGATGCTGGGATGCGAACTGGAGCCCAAGGTGACATATTTGGACGCTGTCCAGCGCGACCTACGGGCTATTGTTAGCCTCTTCGACATGTACGGCGCCATCCCCAGCGGCATCCAGGCCTGGGAGAGCGTAGCAGGTATCAGCGGCGATGAACTGCGGCAGATGTATCATCTGGCCACTGATCGCGACCGCCTGAAAGACTTCACTGACGGCAAGGTCAGCTTCGGCTACGGCCCAGATAGTACTGTGTACTTCATGGTGTTGCTGCGCGACTACCTCAAGTACCGCGACGAGGCTTCCCTGTTCAGCGAGGACGAGATCCTCAGCCAGATCCTGCAGTTGCCGACCACGCTAGCCGCTGGCCAAGCTCAATCGGGTGACCCCTCGCTACGCATCAAGCTAACCCATAGCACCGTGCCTGAGGGGACGCGCGTCCGGCTGGCGGTCGTTAGGAGTTGGAAGCTGAAGGACAGGGAGCTCAGGTGTCGCTGGGAGTTTTCAGATGGGCAGGTAGTGGAGAGCGAGACAGTCGAGCGGACTTTCCCTGCGGCGGGCCAGCAGAAAGCCACGCTTGTGGCCAACGATGGTACGGACGACTATGTACGGACGATCTACTTCGAGACGCCGATCGGGCCGGCGGACATTGGACGGGAGCGCTGGCCACAGGGCGTACGCATCCAGGCGGAGGCCTTCAGCGCCCAGGGTGGAGGGGACATGGCGGTACAGATCCGGCAGCCGCGCGAAAAGCGGGGCTCCGACGGCGGCTCCTTCTCCCACTGGGACGCGACGGGCGCCTGGGTGGAGTGGGAGGTGGATGTGTCCAGGGCGGGGCACTACTTCCTGCTGGTCAAGTACGCCCGCCCCGCCGGTGGGCGGCGGCTGGTCACCGTGGATGGCGCCGAGATCGGTTCCATCGAGCTACCCTCCACCGGGGGGTACAGCGGTCCGGACGCGGACGACTGGGTCGTGGCGCTCCTGAGCGGAGCGGACGGCAGGCCCGTGCCCGTGGAGCTTCCGCCGGGCAAGCACCTGCTGCGGCTGACCAACAACGACAGTCTGGGCTGCAACCTGGACTACGTTGAGTTGTTGCCGATACGTCCTCAGCCATAGTCAAACAGCCGAGGGAGCAGATGGTGGGCGGCGATCAAGTCTTGATAGATCATCCCGAAGAAGCTGCTTTGGGTGCTGTGCTGCCCTTGCATGCTGCGATCACCGCCTGTGAAGAGCTCTGCCTGCACCATGTCTCCCAATTGTAGCAGATTCAAGCCTTGACTTCTGTTCCCTCCTGCCATAATCTATGGTAGACTTGTGCAACAGTCTCCAAGGAGGCAGACATGCGAACCGAGTCCGGCGTAGTCGCGCTGTCCACTGCGGTGCTGACTGTCCTGTTCTGGGGTGCTGCATGGCCCTATCCCGCCGAAGCTGA
>JALGTI010000181.1 GCA_029821455.1 Candidatus Zipacnadia bacterium
ATGGCTCCTTCGGGGATGTCTTCGTCGAGCAGCTTTAGCGTCAATGTGAAGCAGTACGGCTGGCCAGCCAAGGCCAATTCCGGGGCAATGCTACCTTCGCAACGCACGTGCGGTCTGCCACCGGCATAGACATGTTGCAGCCTGGAATTCATGCGGGTCGGTTCAGATAACATGTGTTATACCTCCATTGAGTTAGCCTGGTCAATGGGCCTCTTCCTCTAGCCCGTATGCCCGGGCGATAGCAGACGAGGGGTCGAATGTCTCCTCAATGGGGCCAAGCTGCTTTTCAAGTTCGCACGGTGGCTCATAGGTTGCCAGATCCTCGCCATCGCAGAAACCCTTGGCCAGTTCTATATAGTACAGGAAGTTGCGCAAGGGTATATCAGGCGGCACACCGTGGTCAGTGTGCGGGATAAAGCCGCCGTGTTTCCACGCACTCGCATAGCGCTTGGTTACCTCGACACGAAGCTTCTCACGTGAAAAGCGTAGCTCCCGCTTGTCTACTCCACCATGGATGAAGATACCGGGATAAATGGTCAGCATCTCCTCCGGATCATTGCCAGCAGCGATTTCGATGGGCTGAATGCCGTCAAGCCCTGTGGGATACATGACATCCAGTATCTGATTGTTGTAGCCATCAGAGTCCATTACAACGGACTCGACGCCTCGCGCCTTGCAGAACTCGTAAAGGCGCTCGTAGCGAGGGAGCATAAACTCGCGCATCTTTGCCGGTGACAACATAGACTGGCCCTTGAAAGCCATATCCTCGCTGAGTATGAGTTCGTCTACTTTGATATGACTGAGCGGCTCGTCGAGCAGCTCCATCAAAAACCAGGTCCAGTACTCAAACATCTCGTGCACGAGGTCAGGCTGGTCATAAACCATCAGAGAGAGGTTCTCGAAGCCACACCAATCACGGGCGGTCCAGTATAGGCCAGCGATATTCAGGATAACCGGGATGTCGGAATTGTTGCAGGCGTCCACATTATCGCGCCAGTTAGAGCCGCCGGCCGTGTCGTGGCGGTAGCCGTCGGGGTTTAGCGTACTTGGAGCAACATCAATTGGAATGGTACGTTGTGGGGTATGAGGATCGAAGTGGCGTTTCATCTCCTCAAAGTCAGCCAGGCTCTTGACTGGGAACTCCAGATAGCGGCGGGTGGCAAAGCCCTCGGTAGGCTGGTTGACGGCGTCCATGCGTTTGACGCCCCAACTGTCAATCCAGGTGCGTATGTTATTCTCTTCAGAGAGGATCGTCTCTTCAAAGGGCGGTAGCGGCCCAGTGTAAAACTTCCCTAGGCCCATAGAGCCATCGCTACCAGTGAACTGCTGCCAGGTATCCTGCTGCTCCTGGGAGAGGCCCTGCTTGCGCCAGGCCGCGAATGTGGACACCCTCGGCCCGCCGAACATATACGGCAGCCGGTCCACCGGTTCGTGCCTTATGATCGCTCGGAAACGTTCGCGTTGTGTCATCAACTCTACTGCCTCCTGTTTGGACTACCGTGACAAATGCTTGGCGAGGAATAGCGCTGTGGCAGTGGCAACACGCGCCACATCATCAAGCTCAACGGATTCGTCGTCAGAATGTGGCTGCCCCGGCGAGGAGCAGCCGGCACCGATGGTCGGCATCTTGCCTTTGAGATACTGGCACGCGGAATCGCCCCACGCGTGGAGTATTCCCAGCGCCGGCGAGTCAGCGGTGACCTCGCCGTAACATTCCAAGAAGGATTGTATCCACGGGTCAGATGGGTCCTGGTCAAAAGGTTGGAGGTCTTTGACCCAGGTGACGGTGGGGGGATGCTGACGCAGCCACTCGTCGGCCTGCGCAGCCCGCGCCACTGCCTCCTCGAACTCCTGGCGCACCAGCGCTCCTCCCCAAGCTAGACCGGCAGCTTCGGCGGCTTGCGCTTCCTCGACAGTATACTGCATATTCACGCCCATATAGGCCTCCCCGGGGACAATCCCCGGATGGCTGCCCAGGTGCACTACGCCGATATTGACCAAAGCATCGGAGTTCTCGGCTACCCGCCTGGCCCCAAGTGCATCTATCTGCTCTTTGACTACCACTGCCTTGTCAAAGGCAGATATCCCCTCTGGGTTGCTGCAGTGACTGGCAAATCCGTACACGTTGACAGCGGCCTCCATACAGCCGAGGCAGCCGCGATAGATATGCGTCGCCGGGCCATCAGAGACAACTGCCACGTCTCCGATGTAACCTCGCTCCACACAGGCCATCACCCCTGCTCCACTACCGCTGCACTCCTCCTCCACGACGCTCTCAAAGATGATCTTCCCGGACAGATTTATGCCCGCGTCCAGCAGTCCGGCTATCGCCCCGAGCATTGCAGCGATTCCCGCCTTGTCGTCGCCAGTGCCACGACCATACATCCGCCCCTCGCGGATCTCAGCCGCGAACGGCTCAATGGTCATCCCTACCGTTCCGACCGTATCCATATGGGCGCACAGGATTATGGTAGGCCCGGGGCCGAAATCGAATTCGCCAACTAGGTTGGGCCGATCCGTGAAGTCACGCTCAGCCGGGCCGATGACATTCATTCGAGCGTAGATGTCAGCCGGGCAATCGAACAGGTCAAGTCGCGTTGCGCCCAGCTTCTCAAGCACGGGCACCAGGTACTCCTGTCCAACCTTCTCGCTGCCGTAGTTGGGGTCGCCACTGTAGGGGTTGACCGTGTTCAGACGCACCAAATCGCCCAACAGCTCGACTATCCACTCGCGTCTGTCGGCGACAGCCCCACATATTCTGTCCGTTCGGCTTACGCTCACGACAACAACCTCCGATGCCCAAGCGACCACTATTGCAGGTAGCGGAAGAGTACGAATAATTATCCCTGCAACCCCTTATTACCTCTATTAGGGCCGAATATTCCTGGAGGAACTCCAGTGGGTTAGTCTGGTGCCACTATCTTCCCACTAGAAGGCAAGATATGGAGAAACGGCGAATTCAGCACTCGCAAACAGAGGTTGGGGTGTGGTTGAGGTCAGGTCCCCGCTACCTGAGGCGTATCGGCAGTTGGCTGGACAGCTATCAGGAACGGCTGCGGTTTGAGACGCTGCTCACGTGCATTACCGACCGCGCATCAGAGTAATCCTAAGAGGGAAGCACCCATAGGTGGCGAATTCAAGTCTGCAGACACCCTAGTCGAGTACGAATGGTAAACTGCAACCGCCAAGATCTTCACGCCTTCAGCCTGGGTGCAAAACCTTGTGATAGGCAATCGGAGGGATGGCGATGCGAAGCTTTCCTGGCTCATTGATTGTGGCCGGCGTTGTTGGCCTGATGATGACCCTGCTAGCTGCTGTACCAGTAACAGCCATTGAAAGCGAACTGGAAGAAGACCATGAGCTGTCAATGCAGTTTGAGACGCCTCACACCGACTGGGCGCAGCCCTATGCGCTGGGCAAGGTGCGGCTGCTGTACTTCGGGTTTGGGTCGTATGGCCGTGGCATCGAAGCCCGTGACCTCATCGAACTAATGCAGCGCTTCGATATCGAGGCCGCGGCGGCATACCACCACCGCATCGTGGACAGCAGTCAGGTCCAGTGGGCCGGCGGAGACGAGGGCCTGGCGCGCATTGCCAGGCTCCTGGAGCTGCCCTGGGACTGCTTCCTGTTCCACGGTGTTGGTATCAATGCGCTGCCGGCCGAGGCCCAGTACAGGTTGCTGAAGGCCGTCTCGGAGGGGGCTGGTTTGGTGCTCATCGGTTTTGATGACGAGCGGGTACTCAAGCCAGAAAACAAGCTCTCTGAACTCCCGCCCCTCCTGGCTAACGACCCAGTGGGTGATGTCTACGAAGTCATGGAGGGCCGTGCCATCCGCCTGCCAAGCCGACCACAGATACCCTACCGTCCCGGTTGGGAAGTTGACTACGACTACTGGGTGGAGCGTGTGGGGCGAGCGGTGCTGTGGGCGGCTGACAAAGCGCCGCGTGTAAGTCTGAGAATAGCCCTGGAGACGGAGCAGATGGAGCGGACTGAAGTGCCGGGGCAGAGCGTCCGGGTAGAATTGAGTGCGGCCGATGGCCCCGCAAAGCTAAAGCTGGAGGCACGACTGCGTCGCAGTGATGGGGCCGTCTTCCAATTGGCGTCAGGGCGGGCAGTTCGAGCGAATGCAAAGGCAGCGTTTTTCAAGTTGCCCGCTCAGTTGCAGGCCGGGCAATATCACATTGACATCATCGCTCGCAGCAAGCAGGGGATTGAGGCATGGGCAACGTCGCCGCTTGAGGTCACCGCTTCACGTACGGTGGAGGGCGTAGACCTTGACAATGCCTGGAGCGAGATCGGCGGGCGGCTTGCTGGGACAGTAAAGCTGACCGGCGAGCCAGTTGCCGGCGAGAGCGTACGGGTGCAGTTGCTTGACGCCCGACAGCGTATTCTGACGCAAGCAGACCGGCCGGTAGCCGCCTCTGCCGCCAGCTTTGAATTCGGCGTACAAGAGTGGATGCCGATGTTGCTGGAGGTGCGAGCGACGGTAATGGATAGTGGGGGAGAGGTTGCCTCAGCCTACGAGTACTTCCACGTGACCAAGCGCCACCGAGGGCAGTTCAACTTCGTGGTCTGGGACTACCCCAAGGATACGCTGGCCCCATATGCTGAAGCGCAGTTGGCGCGGTTGGGCTGCACTGTCCAACTGTCAGGGGGGGCTCCCCCAACAGTATTGGCGGCAAATCAGATTGCGTGGGTGCCCTACACGACCCGCATCGTTACGACATGGGACGACAACGGGTATATGAAGCCGACCTGCTGGAATAACGAGCCGGCGGTGGACGAGTGGGTTGAAGGGATTGTCAACGCGCATCAGGCCTCGCGCGAACATGGGGTTTTCGTCTATTCGCTGGGGGACGAGATCTACACGACGGGCTGCTGTGTGCACCCCTCCTGTCTTGCGGCCTACCGGCGATATCTAAAGCAGGAGTACAGGGACATTGCCGCACTCAATGAATCGTGGGGCAGTGACTACGCGAGTTTCGACGAGATCAACCTACTCGTCGAGGGCGATAATGACGAGCTTGAGGCCCTGAGCCGCAAGCTGTACCCGCGCTGGTACGATCGCCAGGCGTTCAAGGGCTACAACCTTGTGAAGCTGTGCGAGCGCTTTGGCAAGCGGTTCAACGAGTTGGACCCGGAGGCGCGTACTGGCTTTGAGGGGGCCGGGCGCTTCGGTGACGGTACTGACATTGACCTGGTCTGCCGCACCAATGGCTTCTGGTCGCCCTACCCGGGCACCACCGACGAGGTCCTCCGCTCCATCACCGACCGCGACTTCATCCGCTCCAACTGGATGGGCTATTCGAAGGACGCCGAGAGATTGCTCTGGAAGTACTGGCGAATGGTCACACGCGGCTGCGATAGTGTCTGGTGGTGGCGGTGGGATGGGTTTGGAAGATTTCGGGGGCTGTTGGCTCCGCACATGGCTCCATGGCCTGCCATCAAGGAAATGCAGCAGGATACCCAGGTCGTCCGCGATGGCCTGGGCAGCCTGCTGCTGAAGTGCAAGCGCGAGGATGACGGGATTGCGATCCTGTATTCGTATCCGTCAACCTTCGCCAACAAGCTAGAGGCCGGCCCTTCGTACGGGACATACGAGAAAGAGCACCAGGCCTGGCACACAAACCTGCGCGCCCTAGGCCTGCAGTTCAGTTATGTGACGGATCGGATGCTGCGGCTGGGCGAGTTCCGACCCTGGCGGTACAAGCTGCTGATACTGCCACAGGAGGAGGCAATCGGGCCCAAGGAGGCGGCCGTGGTCCGCAGCTTCGTGGAGAACGGCGGCACGGTGATAGCCGATGTCCGCCCCGGTATCTACGACAGTCACTGCAAGCCACTGGTGAAGGGCTTTCTGGACGACCTGTTCGGGATTGAACGGATGGGCAATGAAGAAGCTTCCCGCGTGCCGGCTGCCGTCGAGGGCAGACTTGCGGGCCGCGAAGTTACGGCCTCAGTCGCCGAAGCCATAGTGGACCCAACGGTTCGCCTGACTAGCGGCCAGGCGATAGCGAGTGCGGATACAGTGCCACTGTGCATCGTCAACCAGGTTGGAGAAGGCCATGCGGTGCTCCTCAACTTCACGATGGCCTCGTTCCAGAACCTGAGCACTGAAGACACTCCGCAA
>JALGTI010000182.1 GCA_029821455.1 Candidatus Zipacnadia bacterium
CGCTCTCCAGCAACGCCACCGTGCGGTCTATGGCCTCGTCGGCAACCCTGAACAGCACCACAGCATCGCCCTGGCGAGTGCCAACGAACGCGTACATATACTCCACGTTGATGTCAGCGGTGCCCAGCTTTGCCAAAACGCCCGCCAGGCCGCCGGGGCGATCAGCCACCTGCAGCGCTATCACAGAGGTGGCGCCGACGGAGAAGCCGGCATCCTGTAGCAGTTCAGTGGCCTTCTGTGGGTCGTTGACGATCAGCCTCAGGATTCCGAAGTCCGAGGTGTCGGCAATGGAGAGGGCACGAATATTGATCTCATTGTCACCGAGAGTACTACAGACCTCCGCCAGGCGTCCTGACTTGTTCTCCAGAAAAATGGAGACTTGCTGAACGATCTTGGGGCTGCTTGGCATATATCCTCACTCCTCTTCACGCAGGTCAATCACGCGCTTGACAGTTACCGAAATCCCCAGCGCGGAGCGGATCTTCTCCGCTATCTGCTGTTCGACACTCTCCAAGCCACTGACGGTATCAGAGAAGAACTGGGGCGAAACCTCGACCTGGATCTCTAGCTGATCCAGCCGTCCCTTGCGGGTCAGCACGAGTTGATACTGCGGTTCCACTTCCGCGAACGAAGTTAGTACCTCCTCAATCTGGCTGGGGAAGACGTTGACCCCACGGATGATAAGCATATCATCCGTGCGACCAGCGAGCCGTGCGATCCGGGCATGCGTTCGCCCACAGGGACAGGGCTCGTGGCTGAGGGCTGAGATGTCCTTGGTGCGGAAGCGAATCACCGGGAAAGCTCGCTTTGTCAGCGTTGTTATGACCAATTCACCAGTCTCGCCATCCGGCAGCACCTCACCAGTGTCGGGGTCTATAATCTCGGGTAGGAAGTGGTCATCGAAGACGTGCATCATCCCCTTGACCTCACACTCGGAGGCAACGCCAGGGCCAATGACCTCGGTCAGACCATAGATGTCATGGGCGGAGATGCCCAGCTTCTCTTCAACCACACGCCGCGCGCCCTCGCTCCAACACTCGGCCCCAAAGATCCCTGCCATCAGGGGGATGTCGTCCCCTCCCAGGCCCATATCCTCGGCAGCATCGGCGAGGGTCAGAGCATAGGAGGGAGTGCAGCAGAGGATTGTTGCGCCCAGATCGCGCATCATCATAAGCTGACGCTCTGTGTTGCCCGCCGACATCGGTATTACAGTACAGCCCATTAGTTCACCGCCATAGTGCAGCCCCAAACCCCCAGTGAATAACCCATACCCGTAGGCATTCTGCAGAATGTCATCGGAGGTGCCACCAGCACAGGCGATAGCACGGGCGATCGTTTGAGCCCAGACATCGGTAATATCTGACCGCGAATAGCCAGCCACAACCGGCTTGCCGGTCGTGCCGGAGGAGGCGTGAATGCGTACCACCTCATCCAGTGGCAACGCAAACATACCAAAGGGGTACGTGTCACGCAAGTCGCTCTTGTCAGTGAACGGGAACCGCTGCAAGTCATCCAGGCTCTGTACATCATCAGGAGTGACGCCAACCGCCTGCCACTTCTGACGATAATACGGCACATTTGCCCACAGCCGTGCTATCTGCTCACGCAGCCGCCGAAGCTGCAGGCTGCTACGCTGCCCCGGGTCCATACATTCATGTATTGGGTCCCAAATCATCTTATACCCTCCTATGCCTTCTCCGCTGCAACCAGTTCCGCGCCCTCAGCTAGAGCACGCAGATTGATCGCTACAGTCTTAGGCTTGATACTGAGGCGAATCGCTTCCTCCAATGAAGCCTGCGTAAAGGGCAGCAGCCTCGATGCTGCTCCTAAAACGACGATATTTGCTGCGCGAATCTCCCCCAGAGCTGCTGCCACCTCGGAAGCGTGCACCACATATACCGCTCGTCCGCTCTTCTCCAACTGCTCCAGCGAATCCTCCGGATAGTCAGCCACTCCCAGAGACACAGTTGCCGGTGTTATTCGGCGCGGGTCAACGATGACCTTTCCGTCAGGCTTGGTCGCCGGCAGAGCACGCAGTGTCTCTATCAGTTCAAAGCCAATCAGCAGGTCCGCCTCGCCAGCCGGGATCGTGGGCGAGTAGATTTCGCCATCCGCGGAAAAGCGCACGTGACTCACCACGCTGCCCCCGCGCTGGGACATTCCATGGATCTCACTCTTCTTGACCTGCCAGCCCTCCAACAGGCAGGCCTGCGCCAGCACCTGACTGGCGGTGATCGTCCCCTGGCCGCCAACTCCTGCGAGCAGCACATTGGTCGTCATTGGGCCTCACCTCCCGGCGCGATGGCGTCCTTGGGACAGACCTGGGCGCAAAGGCTACAGCCAATGCAAATGAGGGGGTCAATGACCGGCTGGCGGCTGCCATCGCTTATCTCGTGGGATGTGATCGCGGGGCAACCCAGCCGCAGACATGCCCCACACTGCACGCAACTCTCCTCATCAATCGCGTAGGGCTGTCCGCGCTCACGGGAAAGCAGTACGCACGGATGGCTTGCAATCAGCACCGAAGGCTCATTGCTCTCGACAGCGGCCTTGATTGCTGCCTCGGTCTGCTCGAGATCGCGCGGGTCTATCGTCTCAACGTGGGCTATCCCAATCCCCTTACACAACGCCACCAGGTCAAGCTTCCCCCCCGCTTCTCCGCGCAGAGTTCGGCCCGTGGCCGGGTGATCCTGGCCGCCAGTCATCGCGGTAGTGCCATTGTCCAGGATGATTATGGTCGAGGGGCTATTATTGTAAGCGATATTAACGAGCCCGCTTATTCCGCTGTGGATGAAAGTGCCATCGCCGATAACCGCCACAGCGGATTGCTTCTCGCCGCAAGCCTGATTGATCCCGTGGACCTGGCCAACTCCCGCGCCCATACACAGGCACGTGTGCAGCGCCTGCAGTGGGGGCAGCGCTCCCAGTGTGTAGCAGCCGATGTCACCGGTAACGAACAGCTTCAACTTCCGCAGGGCCACGAAGACACCCCGATGCGGGCAGCCGGCACAGAGTTGAGGTGGCCGCAGCGGCAACTCGGCCTGTGGGTGAAACGGGGCATCCTTGCCCTCCAAAGCAGCCCTTACCCGCGCCGGACTCAACTCCCCTATCTGCAAGCTCTCTGGGAGCGGCTCAACCGCCACACCCAAGGCCCGTACTTGCTCGGTCAGATAGGGATCTAATTCCTCGATAACGTACAGCTTCTCAACACCGACAGCGAACTCCCCAATCAGCTTCTCCGGCAATGGCCACGTCATCCCCAGCTTGAGAAACGACGCCTGGGGGCAGACTTCTCTCGCGTATTGATAGGCGATGCCCGACGAGATGATCCCCATACACCCGTCGCCATCCTCACGATGGTTAATGTCCGTAGCTTCGGCGTATTCGCGCAAGCTGGCGATACGCTCCGCCATCACAACGTGCCGCTTATGCGCGTGGGCCGGGACCATCACGTACTTTGCTGGCTCAGCCTCGGGAACGCAAACCGCACTCTCTAGGTCGCGCTCGCCGACCACCACTACACCATCAGAATGAGAAAGGCGGGTGGTGACCCGCAGCAGCACCGGCGTATCAAAGTGCTCACTGAGTTCAAAGGCCAGCCTGGCAAAGTCCAGGGCCTCCTGGGAGGTGGAAGGCTCCAGCATCGGCAGCTTGGCCGCTCGCGCATAATGCCGGTTATCCTGCTCGTTCTGAGAGCTGTGCATCGAGGGGTCATCAGCCGAGACTATCACCAGGCCGCCCTTGACCCCGGTGTAGGAGAGGGTGAACAGCGGATCGGCGGCGACGTTCAGCCCCACGTGCTTCATAGTCACCAGCGACCGTGCCCCGGCCAGCGACGCACCGGCCGCCGCTTCCAGGGCACACTTCTCATTGACCGACCATTCCGTGTAGCAATCTCCCAGTTCAGTCAGGGCCGGAAGTATCTCCGACGACGGCGTTCCCGGATAGCCGCTGCCGAATGCGCAGCCGGCCTCCCAGGCGCCCCGCGCGATTGCCTCGTTGCCTGACAGCAACTCTTTCTCTGACATACCTGCCTGCTTTCAAACCGGAGTGTGTCTTCGTCCCCCATGACAACTTCGACGCGCCAAGACTGCTATCCTCCCCAGGGTCGCGCCATCAGACGTTGTTGCCACCCAAAAAAGAATAAGCCCGACGCAGTTGGCGCCGGGCCTGGTGTGGTGCCAATAGGGATTGGCTCAGAAGGCGTACTGCCACTGGATGCCAATCTGACCGTAGTCGCCGCCGCAGGGACCAGAGAACGCAGGCTTGGACGGGTACGTCATCTCGGCATCAAGGTACTCGACAGTCAACTCGTTGTGGCTGTCGAGCTGATAAGCACAGCCAATGTGCAGGCCACTGAAGTCGCCGCCGACGTCTTTATCCGGGTCATATACCTCGTAGCGAACGAACGGCGTGGCCTTGTTGACATTGTGTGCCACCTGCAGATACCAGCCATCAATGTCCGGGCCCATGCTCCCATCAAGATACTCGGCCTGGAAGCCCCAGGGGGCCGGCTCTGTGTGGATGTACAGGTTTATGGCCTCCCGATCCTGCGGGGTGTTGCCATATTTGCCGTCCATCCAACTGATGCCGAATTCGCCCCAATCCCGCTTCCACCGCAGGTCCGCGCTTACTGTCTTGTTGTTGTTGTCGTCAGGGTTACGGAAGTTCCCGTTCACAACACCGACAATAACCTTGGGCTCATTCCCTGACGGCGTGCGCATTAGATAGATTCCCCGGTCCCACGGGCCTGCGAAGTAGATGCCAGGCAGCCCAGGAAGCCCGGCACCGGCCGCCCAACGCTCAAACGGCAGGCGCTTGGAGCTGCTCTCCCACACATCATAGCCGAAGTTGGTCGGCACCTGGCCAACGCGGGCGGTCCACTCGTCGGAGATCTGCCAGTCCACAAAGGCGTTGCAGATATCCACGCTGGGATTACCGGGCCCAACCCGGCCATAGGTAATGACGACGTTGGCCCGGTCGGTGACGTCAGCGATGAAGTTCATGTAGAAGCGGGGCAGGTGGAAATCATCTACTGAGCCTGAGGCATCTCGTGCTTCGTAGCGGGCCTGGGCGAAGCCATTGACAGTAATCTTGTCGTACCAGGCTTCTCCCTCGGATGCGCCCTGTGCGTGGACGGCTGCGACCGGCAACAGCAATACACACGCCACCAGGGCAAGTCTCCATACTCTCATTGCTGCATTTCCCTCCCTTTGGATTTATGTTGCAAGCCCCTCCGCTCAAGCGGGGGCGGCTAGCCTAGAGCTAACACGAAAAGGAGCCACGAAATAAGCTCCGTGCCCCTCGAAGCGTCATCACGCCGTCGCCGGCTCTCCCGCCGGTAATGTTGAGGGTCAGCGCTACAACATCTCGTATTCTCTTCGGTAGCATCACACGACAACTACTAACTTCCCCACCACTCTGCCCAACCCGCTGCTCATGCGGCACACACGTTGCGCATAGTATAACGACACGCGCCCACTTTTGCAAGTATAATCTCAGAACTTCTGCGGCAAATGCCAGAAAAGCCGCTCAGGCATTGCGGTTGTCCACGACGCGGGGATAAACCTCTCCCGCCTCGCGCAAGCTTCGCAGCTCCAACAACGACACCTTTGCCTCAAACCCAAGCACCTGTCCTAGCCGACGTGACATCGCGTCCCGCACTTTCAGCAGCCGTTTGGTAATATCCGAAGGTAGTTCCGTAAGCTCGACGCGGACCTCGAGCTCATCCCGCCCGGCCGGACGATCCACCACCAGTTGGAAGTGCTCTCCAACCTCCGGAAACTCCGCCAACACCTCGGCCACGTCTGCCGGAAAGACGTTTATGCCATGGATAGTCACCATATCGTCAGTGCGCCGGGAGACCCGCGCCATCCGCGCAAGCGTGCGCCCGCAGGAACAGGGCGCAGCGTCCAGCCGCGACAAATCTCCGGAACGATACCGTAGCAAGGGGAGGGCCTCCTTGGTCAGAGTAGTAAAGACCAATTCCCCCTCCTCCCCCTCCGGCAAGGCTTCATTCGTGACCGGGTCAATCACCTCAACCAGGAAATGGTCCTCGGCAATGTGCAAGCCGTTGCGCTCCGGGCACTCGCCAGCAACGCCCGGGCCGCCCATTTCGCCCAGCCCATAGATGTCATACGCGCGGATATACAGGCGACTCTCGATCTCGGCGCGCGTCTTCTCACTCCACGGCTCCGCGCCGAACAGCCCGACACGCAACGACAACGAATTGGGGTCTATGCCCATCTCCACCATGGCATCTGCGATCGCTAATGCGTATGAAGGCATCCCCACCAACGCAGTGCTGCGGAAGTCCTGCATAATCTGGACCTGCTGGCGCAACTCGGCGCTGGAGACCGGCAGCACTGAAGCGCCCACGGCCTCCGCACCCTG
>JALGTI010000183.1 GCA_029821455.1 Candidatus Zipacnadia bacterium
TCAGGCATCCATTCCTTGGGGATACCAGTACGCTCCAGCATCACGTCCGACCACCTCCGCCTGCGCACGTTCAGCAGCGAAGTGCCCGAGGCGTCGGAGACCTCAGTGGCAAACTCGCCCGTCAGTCGGAAACGGATGTAGTCCTTGGGCAGCAGGACCTTGGCGACCTGGGCGTAGTTGGCCGGCTCCTCGTCCCGCAGCCAGATAATCTTGGGCGCTGTGAAGCCCGTCAGAACCGGATTGCAGGTCTCCCGGACCACATCCTCGTCGCCGACCGCCTGGTGAATCCACTCGCACTGGGCGGCGGTACGCTGGTCACACCACAGAATCGCCGGACGGATGACCTGATGACTGGCATCCAGAAACACTGACCCATGCATCTGGCCCGACAGGCCCAGCCCTGCCACATCACTGCCGGAAATGCCGGCTTCGGCCAGCACTTCCTGAATGGTGCCCACCGTGGCCCGCCACCACTCCTCCGGGTCCTGTTCGGCCCAGTTGGGTCGCGGCGTGGAGAGCGGATACTCGATCGTGGCCGAGGCTTTCACTCCGCCAGATTCATCAATCAGCAGCGCCTTGGCCCCGGTGGTCCCAACATCAATGCCGATCAGATATGGCATGGCAGATCCCTCCTTGCCAATACCGGTGGCTTATCGCCACATCCGCATCAGAATAGGCCCAGGTGGTGAGCAACACGCCGGACAACCTCGCGCTCAATGTCATCAAGCTGCACGTAAAGCCTACCCTCAGACGGCCGCATGTCAAAGCAACGGCGCGGGCGCTCGTCGGCAGCCGCCCTGTTGCTGCCATTGTGCAGGCACCAACCTGCCGCGCCTCCCTTGATGGCTCCCAGCGCGTCGGTCAAGAAATCGTCAACCACCGGCTGAAAGTGGTGGGGATTGTAGTCGCGGCGGAACGGCTCCTGATAATGAACTGGCAGAGCGTGGCCAATAGCAGCCAGTTGGGCCAGGTATACGCGCGTTGTGTCCTCGGTGCGAGATGGTGCCTCGGGGGTCCTAGCCAGGTGCGGAGCCACAAAATCAAGCTTGGCCACCTCGATATACTCGCGCAATTCAGCCTCGTTTCCCCAGGTACCCGATGCAGTCACCAGGCGGCCGGGATCAATCGACTTCACCATATCACGCATCTTGCCGAGTTCAGTGAGCTCAACGTAGCGTGCATCCCTGACATCTCGCTCGTTGGCCAAATCGAAGTACACATTTGGGTATCCCTCCAACTCACGGGTCACGGTCTCCAGCGCAGCCCAGTGCTCTTGAGCGTTGTTGTCCCTGTGAAAGGTGACATCCACGACCATTCCCAGGGAGTCGGCAAACTCAACGAGGTTCCGTAGCCGCTCCATATAGGGCCGCCGTGACGCGCCAGTCTTGTCAGTGACCGATACGTTTTCATAGGCATTCCACATCGCCCATACCCGCACCCAGTTGAACCCGTTGCGGCGTAGCCAACGCAGATCCGCCTCCATATACGTATTGTTGGCGCCGCAGCCGCCGTAGTATGAGCAGCCCAGCAGAAAGGTGGGCTCACCGTTGAGGCAGAATTGTGCCCCCGCAATGCTAAGTGCGGTTTGCGGAGCATAGTTCTGCGGCCATGCCGGAAGCACGCCCGCAGCCACCATCGCAATAAGCACGGGCTTCATCACTCGCATCTTTCTCACCGATCTTTCCAGGGCCAGCCTTCGGTGAGTTTAACTCCTATTCGGCCTTCTCTATCGTGACCTTCGCCCTGGACCGCACAGCCCCGAACACGGTCGCATCACCCTCCACCTTGCCGACGAGATTGACCGGGCTGGCAGCCACAGGCTTCTCCCCACTGCTGGCCGGGGTCGGGCCAAAGAAGATACAGAACGCATTGCCCGGCGGCCAGTACGCTATGTCTCCGACCTCGACCTCGGCTTTCGCGCCGGTCTCGCTACCGGTATGGACCGGAATGCCGAAGTAGATTTCGTCGCCCCAGGTACTGGCGCTGGCCTCAATCGGTACTTCGTCCCAAATCAGCTTGGCGGTCTCTGAGTCGTTTAGCTCAGCGAACGCGGACACGTCACCTGCTGTAATCTTGATACGTGGCATCTATGACCCTCCCTCAGATATGCTTTGTGCACGAGCTGGAAGCTCGTGCTACCTGTCAGCGCCTCGTGGCCGTGAGGCAGGATGCCTACGCCACACGATGGACAGGCAAGGATGCCTGCCTTCGCGGGCCACATAGCCCGCTACGGCGGGCGAAGGCCTGTCCTACGGGAGAGGCAGTCGCCTGGCGGGTTGTAGGGGCGGTTCGCGAACCGCCCCTACCTCTTTCGCATTCAGCTCCTCCGAATGACCGCAGGCGAGACTTCTGCACCACCAAACTTCTTGCGTAGGGCAAGCTTCCAGCTTGCCCCAAGTCACCGCAGGCCAGATGGCTGCGCCACGCACCAATGTTCGCCCTCCCTTCAGGGAGGGGGCCACGGGGTAGGTAAGTGATCGCAGCCACGCGACCCGAGGCGATTTGACAGCCAGGCCCACCAGGTCCGCGGCGGCAGGCCAGCGACCGAGGCGATGGCATCATGCAGGCGGTCAAGCTCCACACTCAAACCCCATCCGTAGCGACCCCGCCAACCACCGGGGATGTCAAGCAACGCCTGTCGGCTGGCCTGAATCACTTTGATCGCCCGTTGCCCGCCGCCTAGCATCGAGATCACCATCCGGGCGCTGCGCAGGCGCCCCGGCAGGCCTCGAAGGCTCACAAGCAAGAACGGCCAGTCGAGCAGCAGGAACACTGCCAATAGCCCAAACAACCACTGCCAGCCGGCAAGCTGTTCGGGAAGTTCGCTTCGGGCCAGGATTGCCACCACGAACGCAGCCAGCGCGCTTACAGCATGCCCTATGTTGGGCCAGGAAATGCGCTCCCAGCCCGCCAGCTTCTGCGCCCAGGCGATGCACAAGACAGCGGCCGCCTCATCGGCATCGAGCCGTTCCACGAGCCGCTGGTCTATGGCAATAAGGTCCGGCCCTCGTTCCGCCCACGCCCACGGGCACACCCATTCGGGCTGCTGCACAATGATGGCTTGTGGGGTGGGCAAATCTGCCTGTTCGCAGGCGTGCCGGAACTGCCGAAGCAAGTCTGCCTCGGGCTGCTGCCATCCTATGCCTGCACTGCTATCAATGTCCCATCCGCGATCAAGCACCACAAGCCCTCCCCGGCGCGCTGGGCCAGCAACTCACGCGCACGCTCCTGGCGCATCGCTTCCTCGACGGTCACGGTATCGCTAACCAGCGACAAGACCGCGTCAAGCCCCAGGCTACCCGGCTCCGCTGTATCCTCAGCCACAATGCCTCCGATACCGATGACCGGAATGCCCAGCCGTCTGGCAATCCTGATAGGGCCACTGGGCGCCTTGCCGAAAGCCGTCTGGTTGTCAATACGGCCCTCACCGGTGATGACTAGGTCAGCGCCCTCAATCTTCTCAGCCAGGCCGACAGTCTCGGTCACAATGTCAACCCCCGGCTCAAGGGTGGCGTTGCAGAAGGCAATCAAACCGGCGCCGAGCCCACCGGCGGCTCCGGCGCCAGGTACTTCGGCCACCTGTTTGCCCAGGTCCCGCTCGATAAGGGTGGCGAAGTGCCGCAGCGCCTCGTCCAGCTCCACCACCTGCTCAGATGTCGCACCCTTCTGCGGCCCATAGATGTAAGCAGCACCTTCAGGCCCATACAGCGGGTTGTCCACATCACAGGCCACGCGAAACTCCGACGCACACACACGCGGGTCAAGCTGGCCGATGTTGATGCGCACAATCTCTTTGAGCCGCCCGCCACTGGCGCGGCGCACCTCAGTCCCATCAGCAGCCACCATTCGGGCCCCTAAGGCCTGGGCCATCCCGGCCCCGCAGTCATTCGTCGCGCTGCCCCCGATGCCGATGACAAACTTGCGGCAGCCCAGGTCGAGGGCCACCTCAATGAGCTGGCCGGTGCCATAAGTGCTGGTCAGCATAGGGTTCCGCTTCGCTGGCCGAACCAGTGGCAGCCCGGAGGCCGCGGCCATCTCGATGACCGCCGTCTGAGCATCGCCGAGCAGGCCAAACTCGGCGCGGACTGGAATGCCCCGCGGCCCCTGGACTATCTCAGTTACACAGCGGCCGCCGGTGGCCTCCACCAGTGCCTGGACGGTGCCCTCGCCGCCGTCCGCCATTGGCACGGTGATGACCTCAGCATCGGGTACTACTGCGAGCAGTCCCTGCTCTATCGCCTGGCAGACTTCGTGGGCGCTTAGGCAGCCCTTGAAGGAGTCGGGCGCCACAACAATCTTCACTCGTTGGCCACCTACAATTCGGCCCACATCCGCCGCCAGGTCCGCTTGGTGTGAGCGATTATCATCTCCGAAGTCTCATCGCCGTATGGCTTAACCTCGAAGGTCACGACTGGCTTGACTGTGGGCACCTCGCGCTCGAAGTAGCCGCTGTAAATCAACGACTGCACGAACTCCTTGAGTTCGGGCAGGTCATTGCGGCTGCCCGGGTACCCGAAGCGCGGGTGCATATCGCCGTAGGTCTCGTCCTCGGTGTCATCCATCTGGCAGTTGCCGACGTGGATGTGGATGAGATAGTCGCCCAGGGTGGTGAAGGCCTCGGCTGCGGTCTCGCCCAGCAGGGGCATATGCGACAGGTCATAGGTCAACCCGAAGTTGGGCACCTGCTCACGGACGCGAGTGGCAGTCTCAGCGCAGCGGTCACAAGGACCAAGCAGGCAGCGCTTATCAATCTTGTCGTCAAAGATCTCCACCGATAGCCAGACCGGTTCATCCTCGGCCTCATCCTGGGAGTACTTGCAGATCTCGACCAGCGAATCAACCAGCAGGTCTACCTCATGCTTGCGAGCGGCCTCATCAACGGGGTCCGGGCCAGTGAGACAGACGCACAAAGCCGCACCCATCTCATAGGATGCGTCAATTGACTTCTTCACCTCGGCCACTGCCGCCGCCCTCCCCGCCTCGTCAGGGTCATTGAGGCTGAGCTTGTTGAGCAGCAGGCCAGGCTGGGCCCCAACGCCCAGGCGCATCCCGCTCATCTCTGCCAGGGCCCGCAGTTTGGCATGCATCCCAGGCTGCTCGCTGCGGCGGACTTCTAGCACGTCGAAGAAATCATCGCGTGCGATCGCCTCGGCGCTTTCCAAAATCGGCCCCTCATCCTTGATGACGGGGTAAGCCATAAAATGCACCAATCCCAGATCCATTGTCTGTTTCCACGACTCTGTCATCGTTACGACCTCCTTAGGCTTTGGTATGCGCGCCGCACAATACAGCAGCCGCGCGCTCGATGCAAGACATTACGACAGAGGCTTTATTCTAATTACTATAACCCCATTTGGGCAGCTATTGCTCCCGCCGCTTTGACCCAGGCGTGGTCCGGGTCGTCGCGCGGCTGCATTTTGCGCGTCGTGGGGCCGGCCATCATCCACAGGTAGTAAAGCTGATAGCCTGGCGCTGCGCAAACTGGATGATAGCCGTAGGGCAGCACTACGCTATCTCCATCTTGAATGCAGTAGGTCTCATCTAGGCTGCGGTCGTCATTGTATATCCGTTGTATGCCCCAGCCCTGAGGTGGGTTCACTCGGAAGTGATATATCTCCTCCATCTTCACCTCAAAGGGCGGGTCATCAACTTCGTGTTTGTGCGGCGGGTAGCTCGACCAGTTACCCGGCGGGTTAAACGTCTCCCCCACTACTAGCCGCTGGGCCTGCGGCACGTTGTCCACCACCACCTGCGCCACATCCCGCCGCCAGTTCCACGCCCCCACTCTCTTCGTGGAGACCTCTTCGGGCCCAATCACCTGATGTGGCCCCTCTGATTCGGAGGGGCAGCTTGCCAGCGCGCATTCGAACTCGCTGCTGGCAACCAGCTTAATATCGCTGCCGGGCGGCGCATAAAGGGCCGAGGCATTGCCCTCGAAGACATTCACCCGACCGCCGAATTCCGGATGGTGTTCCCCGTTGACAGTCAAATCCGCCAGACCCGACAGCACAATGATAGCCCATTCATTACTACCGGTATCTATTCGGTGTTCGCCACCCGCCTCCAGCCGCAGAAT
>JALGTI010000184.1 GCA_029821455.1 Candidatus Zipacnadia bacterium
CAGATTCACCATGTCCGAGACGAGCACCAGGTCGGGCCGCGAGGCTGAGGCCCGCACCTGTTCCGCCAGACTCAGCGCCCCTCCGTGCATGCGCCACTTCCAGAAACGTGCAGGAAGCGTGACCAGGTCCACCTGGTGGGTGCTGTGCGCAGCGTACCCCTCCGCCCAGGCCCTGTGGCTACCGCCAAAGTACGATTCAACAAGAAGGATATTCACGTCACACCCCTTGGACTGATTATACCGCGGGTCTGGCTTGATGACTAATGGAAGGAACTGGCCGTGGCACGCTTTGGAAAGCGCGGCTACAAGCTCAAGTCGTCCCTGGCCCCATACGCCATGCGGAGCTCAGAGGCCTGTTCAGCAGAGCCTGGTAGAAAGACTGCCAGCCCGATGGCACCCACTGCCCAATGTTCTGAACTATACCCGAAGCCACCTGAATACTTGCCTTCCAGGACCAATCCGGTTACACTAATACCACACCACGTTGTATGGGCAATGAAGCAGAGGGAACCAATTCTGACATCTAACATTGAGTCGGTTGTGCACGGATTTCTCAGAGAGAAGGCAACCGCAGCGCCAGGTGCGCCCGGTGATGAAGTCACCGGGCTACGGGAAGAACACCCGATCAATCGGGCTTTCAAACCCCGTTTACGGGGTGCAGCTCTGTAGCCGGGCTATTTCATGGCCCGGCGAGTATGATAGAAGCACGATGAAATGCCATACTGGCAACTACAATTACCCTGCGTGCAGGGGGCATAACTCAGAACGGAGGATGGATATGCAGGAAAAACAAGCTGAGCGGGTCATCACAGCTGATATGCCCATCGGCGAGGTCATCGAGAAGTACCCCAACACGGTGGAGGTTTTTTTCCGCCACGGTCTGGGATGCATCGGCTGCGCTGTCGCGCGCTTCGAAAACATCGGACAGGGCGCGATGGCCCACGGCATCGATGTAGATGCACTGATCAAGGACCTGAACGCGGCAGCTGCCTAGGAAGGAGCACCACAACATAACCCGGACAGAGGCCTACGGGGTTTGCTCGGACCCTGTGGGTATCTGTGTATATATTTAAGAAAAAGCCGAACATAATTGGGCTAGTAGGTGTTCAGTGACAGGCACTCATTCTTCTGTTTGCCCAATCCTCAGGGACTCAGGAACCCGGCCACGACGATCGCCACGCCCCCGGCGCCCCCGCGCCCCGGGTGCGCGTCATTTTTCTGCGTCTGCAGAGCGAGAACGGTTCCAACGGCTCGGTGTGCAGGCCGGATGCCTACGCCAAGGGTGGTCCGCCGGTGGCTGCCAAGGCTGCTTGTGTTGATCTGTCACTCCTACCTTCTCGATCAAGGGAGTGGAAGCAGGAACAGCGGTTAGCTGTACAGCATCTGGCTGAGGGGGGGGTGAATCGACAATCGGTAAGCTGCTGTTGTTCAATAGAGCTTTGGACACGATAGCAAGATGGTGTTCGCGACGCAATTGGCGACGTTTTTGTGCTTGTTGCATCTGATGGTCGCTGATCTGGTCCCAGGCTTCGTCCCAACGATCACTGCACGCGGCGTTGCGTAAACCCAACATAGGATTCACATTCTGGCGAGCCCAATGCATACCAGAACCCTTCAAACGCGCTTCCACAACAAGCTTGTTCCCGCTCTCTACTGCTCCGCTCCCCATTGGCCAGCCCTGTTTCTGACATGTTGGATACTGCATGTGCGGTTCCCGTTTCTCCAGATAAGCCAACCAGCCTTCCATGTCCGGCGTCTCTGGATGAGCTTCGACGAGTGCCCGCAACTCTGGCAGCACTTGCGCCGGTCCTTTGTGCTTGAGGCACCTGAGCTGGTTTTCCAGCCACTCCTTTGTCTCCGGAGTTTCTTCTCCCCATACAGCGGTGCCGATTTTGCTCACATATTCAGCGGCGTGAGGAAAATCCAGGATGCGCACTGCATCCGCCCGATGATAGTCAATGAACCCTTGTTCCCACTCGGCGCCATCTGTGACCGCGATGACCTGCCCTGCGTTCTCAACTCCGCGTCGATGTGTCTCCACCAGAGCCATTCGCGCGAACACCTCCGCGCCCAGCAGCCGCGAGAAATAGCTTATCTCACTCGCGTGTACCTTCTGTTCCCCTCCTTCTATCACCGGATTCCCAATCACCCCCACTACGAGCGTTTTCACTTCTGTCCAATCTCCCCCGACCAGAGGCACCGACGCACCATCCACGCTCAGCAGTTGTCTCTCCGGCCCCGTAGGTGCTTCAGGCAGTTCTTCCTCGATTCGCCCGACCTCCGCTTCCTGCAAGGCCACATAGGCTGACCCGTTGCTTTCTGTTCGACGTCGTACTGTTGCCTCACTTACCTCCACCCCTCGCATTCGCTTCAGCATTCGCCGCGCCTGCTCAAAGGGCATCCATATTGCCAGATGAGTCAAATCATCTTGCATTCGCGGTGTCAGACTCCCAGATAGCAACTCTAATTCCTCATCCAGGGGGAAAAACTTGGGGCACACTCCGTAACTCCGTTTCAACCTGATCTCTTCTCCCCCGTTGGTCTGTATGCTCCGCTCCCCTTTCCCCCGCGACACCAATCCTTCCCCGCAGTTCGAACACGTAGGCCGTGCTTCTCTCTCTGCTCCCCCCAATTCCGCAACCTTGCTCGCCAACGCCAGGTCCTCCAACATCCGTGCTCGCATTCGATTCAGCCTCGCGTCCAGTGCATCCTCTATTTCCCTCAGCGTTGCCCGCGGATGTTGCACTCGCCACTCCTTCATCCCGCTCAGTACTTCCTCGGCCAGCCTCTCCCATTCCCGGTCAAAGTCTGATGTCCCCATCTCGCGCCTCCTGCTGCTGTCCCTTTTGCCCATCTCCTCACTCTATTTTACCCCCCAGTCTTCACGCAAGAAAATGACGCGCACCCCCGCGCCCCAAAGGTGTTGCGCCATTATAGATCTCGTGGTACACTTATATGAAGCGATCAGGTCGGTGACACGGCGACCAGAGCGAGGGATGCCAGCCAGTGCCTCCGACACCGGAGCCAACCTGCCACGGGGCATTCCTCCAAACGGTCATCGTGGCCATGACCTACTCAGTTGGAAACACTCCTGCTCTCGTCACGCCGCAAGCGTCACTTGCGATGGGCTTCTAATGTAGCCCACATATCCAGGGGTGTCTCCACACCGAGACTGTGATGTAGCCGACAGAGGAGAATCCAATGGTTGTGACTGCGTACGTGTCGCTCGCAGCGCTCGTCCTGGTCGCCGCTGTGGCTGCTGTATTGCTCAAGAACCTGCTGCGGGCGGCCGTCGCCCTGGGTGTGGGCAGCGCAGCCCTGGCCACGCTCCTTTTTCTGCTTGATGCCCCGTACGCAGGTGGTTTCGAACTCAGTGTGGGAGCTGGCCTAATCAGCGTGCTCTTCATCATCGCCATCAGCCTCACCGAATCTATGCGGAGTCAGGACCGTGAACCGTGACCACGCCGCGTGGGTCGGTATCGCCGTGCTGCTCCTAAGCGCCGGTCTCCTGATCAGCCAGCAGTTCGTGATCCCACCGGACGATGGTGTCGAGGGCTCGTTCCGGGAATGGTTCTGGGAACATCGCAGTCTGGACCTTATTGTGCAGGGCGGACTGATCTTCACCGGCGCGTTGGGCGTTGCCGCTCTATTGCCAAGAGACAAAGGGAGGACGAATGAACCCTGAATTGCCCTGGCTAGATCCGTTCAACATCGGCCTGACCATGCTGCTGTTCCTGATCGGCTTAAGCTGCCTGCTCACCCGGCGCAACGTGATCAAACAGGTCATTGGACTCAAGATCATGCTCCAGGGGGTCACGCTGGGTCTGATACACGCCGGACGTATAGTCGGAGATCCGCATCTGGCGCAGACGATGGTGATCTCAGCGCTGATTATCGAGACCGTCGTAGTCGCCATCGCCATATCACTGATTGTCAATATCTTCCGTCACTATCCCTCAGGTGACATCGATCAGCTGATCAAGTTACAGGGATGATCCCGTGGACCCAGCGGCCATAACCAGCATCGGACTGCCGCTTCTGGCCAGTGCACTAATGGTTGTGGTCGGGCGACGCATCCGGCGGTCAACAGCGTACGCCGTGATGCTTGCAGCGATCGGCTTGACCGCGGTACTGGCGCTGGCATCACCGCCTTATCCCGGCGATAATCCACCCATTGCCATAGAATGGCTGCCTGGTGCCGGGGCAATGGGACTCTCTGCCAGTGCCTCAAGCGTCTGGGTCGCGTTCGTAACCGCGGCGGCCGGTTTTCTCGCCCTCCTTGGCACCGCGTCCCGCGGCGAGGAATTCGAGCCGCTTTCCGGCGCCGTGCTCCTCCTGACGCTAGCGGCCACCAACACCGCATTCCTCGCTGACCACTTCCTGGCTCGCTACGTCGCCCTAGAGATCGTGGCACTATGCGTTGCCCTGGCACCCCTGGTCGAGGTGCGCGGGTCGGCAGGCATCATTCTGGCTTCAACCGGGTATCTGCTGCTGCGAATAGGCGACGCGGGGCTACTTGTTGCCATACTCATCCTCGAGGACGTCACCGGAACACTGAGCATCGGCCCGGCGTTGGAACACGCGGTGAGTGCAATGAAAGCCATATCGCCGACCCTGAACGTTGCCGGCCTGGGCTGCATGGTAGCGGGCTTCGTGCTGGCGGCCTGGGTCAAGATGGGTGGCTGGCCCTTCCACCTATGGAGCCAGGCAGGGACACGGCTCTCGCTCGCATCGCAGGCCTGGCTCTATACCATTATCGTACCCAACCTGGGTGCTTACCTGCTCTATCGCGTCACACCCTTGCTGGCAGCAGCGGGCCCGGTCCGGGTGGCGGCGCTTTGGATTGGAGCGGCCGGCTCTGCACTGGCAGCGCTAATGGCACTGACGCGCCCTGAGCCGCGCCCTGCAATGGCCTTTGTCGTTGCTGCCCAGGGTGGACTGACACTCTTCGCCGCCGCCGCTGGGGTTAAAGCGGCTGTCTGGTTGGGGATTCTGATCCTGACGCCGGTGCAGCTGTTGCTCCTGCTGGCAGCCGACGCGACTCAGAACGCGCGCTCGGCCAGATGGCGTGGTGTTGGCGTCTCAGCCTTCGGCTTGGGCGGGTTCGCTCTAACAGCCTTCAGTTTACTGACTACGTGGTGGGCACGAGAGGCCGGTGTGTCTCTAGATGCTTTGTTCGTCGCGCAGATTACCACAGCTCTGGTCGCCATATGGACGGTACGGGCATGCAGGCGCATCTCCCGTCCCTCGCGCAGATCCGACGTACAAGCGGCAGCGCACTGGACGCAGGGAACGACTATGGGGCTGCTCAGTGGGAGCATACTGGCCGGTGGGCTGGCGTTCGGTCCTCTGGTACGCTCTGCGGCCACAGCTGCTCACCTGACGCTGCCGGCTTTGCCCACGTTGCTGACGCTCTTGAGCTATGCGGCGACCTCACCACCAATGCTGGCAGTCGTGATTCTCAGCCTGGCGAACTGGCGGCTCCAGGGACGGTCGAGACATCGCCCCGCAACAGTAGCAGGCCCGGAGGGGGAACCGCTCGATCTAGGGAAGGCCCTGACCCGGGCAGCGCAGGCTTTGCGTCTGGTGGTTGAGGTCGGGATCACCGAACAGATCGTAGCTCTCGTCGTGCAGGTGGTGATGAGCGGTTCACGGCTCGCCTGGGCTGTGGAGCACGATGGCCTGGAACGCTTCACGGAGAATGCCGCACGGAGCACTGTGAAAGGCGCACAAGGTGTTTACCGCGCCATTGAACAGAAAAGGCTGGAGGGGCTGCTGCGCCGAGGGGTGCGGAACCTCCTCGCGCTGAGCCGGATCTTGCAGCGCTGGCACACAGGACGCCTGCGGCGCAATCTGCTGTGGATACCTGTCGCGCTGGCACTCGCCGTTTCGATTGTATTCGTGTGTGGGCGGTGGTCCTAGGGACTGGAGCTGTCGATGGACACAGAGACAATGTGGCTGCTTACGATCCTGGCTGCGCCTCTGGCAGCGTCGTTCCTGCTCTTCTTGTTGCGCGGGCGCGCGACACGTGCAGCAGGCTGGGTCGCAGGTATGGCGGCCGCACTTTCGTTGGCCGGGACCTTTGCCTTGCTGCCGGCACTACGGCGCGGTAATACGCCCTCGTTCGATTTCGAATGGATCCCAGCGGCGAACATATGGCTATCTATTCATCTGGACTGGCTCACATTTCCGTTCCTGCTCACAGAGGCAGCAGTGACATTGGTCGCTATCATCTACACCTGGGGCTACCATGACCCCGATGAACGAACGCCTCTCTTCTACGCCCTGCTGATGCTGTTCGCCATTGGCATGTCTGGCACCACCCTCGCCGGTGACTTGTTCCTCTTCTACATCTTCTGGGAGCTGATGCTGCTAGCCTCCTGTGTGCTGATCGCCATCTGGGGTGAAGGCGAGAGACGCGGACCGGTGGTCATGAAGTATTTCATCTTAACGCACGTCGGATCGCTGATGGTGTTGGTTGGACTGCTCGTGCTCTACGACGCCGCCGGCAGCGACACCTTTCTGGCCTTGCGGCAGGACATTCCGCTCTCTCCGGCCATGGTGACAACCGTAACCGCGCTATTCATCGTCGGCTTCTGCGTCAAGATGGCCATCTTCCCGCTCCATCTCTGGCTACCCGATGCCCACGCCGTTGCCCCAATGCCGGTGACCATTATGCTGGCAGCGGCCATGCTCAGTATGGGTACCTACGGCATTCTGCGTTTCCCGCTGAGCTTCTTCACCCTGGCTCAGATGGCGCCATTCGGCGTACCGATGATGGTCGCGGGCATCGTATCGCAAGTTTACGGCGCGCTGATGGCTCTGGCGGAACGGGATATCAAGCGCATCATCGCCTACTCCAGCGTCAGCCAGATGGGCTACATCCTTTTCGGGCTGGGCACGCTGACCTACGAGGGCATCGCCGGTGCGACGCTGCACGTCATCTTCCACGCGATCGTCAAGGCGCTGTTATTCATGGGCGTGGGGTTGATCGTGCGAGCCACCGGTCAGCGGCGCATCACGGACTTGGGCGGACTGGGCAGTGCGATGCCATTGGTCGCGGTATGTGTAGGCATAGGAGCACTGGCCATCGCAGGAATGCCTCCCCTGTGCATCTTTGATAGCGAGTGGATGATCTTCGCCGGCAGTTTTCGCACACGTCACACCTTCCTCTCGATCCTGGCACTGTTTGGTTCTCTGCTGACCGTAGCCTACGCGCTGTGGTTCGTGGGGCGCATCTTCTTCGGCTCGCGTCCGGAGGAGATACAGATTGGGCGGTTGCCTGAGGCTATGGTCGCGCCAACGATCCTACTGACGGCGCTGACCTTCATCGAGGGGATTCTCCCGGCGCCGGTGTTCGCCTGGGTCGACCGAGCCGTGATACTGGTTCTGGGAGGCAACTGGTGACTGGTAACACGCTGGTCGTGCTGCCAGTGGCTTGCCTGGCGGGCGGGGCCTTCGCCGTCTACCTGGTGGCGCGCTTCGTGTCCCGCCGCAACGCACTGCTGGCCTCGTTCACCGCTGCGATCTTCGCAGCGGCGTTGGCTGCACTGCTGCTCCTGCAGCCGGCGGTGAGCGCGGGCTCCCTCCCGACCTGGGGGCGTATGGATGCCGGCGGAGCCTTCTTGCGCGCCGACCCGGGTGCAGTGGTGATAGCAGGCGTGGCACTGGGGCTGGGGCTGCTGGTCACGGTCTACTCCGGCCGCTATCTGACGCTCGACCGGCGCTACGAGACCTACTATCCGCTCCTGCTGCTGCTCGTGACCGGCTTGGTGGGCATGCTGCTGGCGGCGGATCTCTTCAACCTCTACCTGTTCTGTGAACTGATGAGCGCGGCGGCCTACGTGCTGGTGGCCTTCCGGCGGAAGACCAAAACAGCCATCGAGGCTGGCTTCAAGTATCTGGTGATGGGGAGCGTGAGCACGGTCACCATTCTGTTGGGCATCTCGTTCGTCTATCGCGAGACGGGACAGCTCACATTTCTACTGGCGCACAGGACACAGGGACCTTGGACCCGCGCCGGAATCGCATGTCTCCTGGTTGGCCTGGGACTCAAGAGCGCCATTGTCCCGCTTCACACCTGGCTGCCGGATGCCCACAGCCGCGCTCCCAGCAGCATCAGCGCGATGCTCTCCGGCGTCGTCGTCCAGAGCGTCTTCTACACGCTGCTCAAGGTCTGCCTGGGGCTGGGATTCCCTGCCCGCGATCTGGGAACGCTGCTAATCCTGTTTTCGCTGCCGAACATGGTATTGGGAAACGGAATGGCACTGGTGCAGACACACACCAAGCGTCTGCTCGCGTATTCCACCATCGCCCAGATGGGGATCATCATGCTCGGTGTGGGCATCGGGCTGCGCCACGGGATGCCGGCGGCGGTCCATGCGGGCATGTTCGTGATGCTGGCCCAGGCGATGATGAAGGGGCTGG
>JALGTI010000185.1 GCA_029821455.1 Candidatus Zipacnadia bacterium
CTGGTACTTGGCCAGGACCTGCTTGTGTTTCTCGAATAGCCTCACAACTTGCATCAGCAGGTCATCGAAGTCGAGCGCGTTATTGTCTTTGAGACGCCGCTCGTAGGTGCGATAGATGCGGTGCACAATCTGGTCGAAAGGCCCCTTGCGCGTGCGGCGGAAGCTTTCCACACTGACGAGTTCGTTCTTGGCGTTGCTGATGGCATAGTGGACATCTACGGGCGAGTACTGCTTGCTGTCAATATCGTGGATGGAGAGGGCTTCTTTGATGAGGCTGCGCTGGTCGGCCTCGTCGTAGATGGTGAAGTTGGGGTCAATGCCGATGGCTGCGCCGTCGGCGCGTAGGATGCGAGCGCACATCGAGTGGAAGGTGCCGGCCCACAGGCGGCGGGCCTTCTCGCCGATGAGCGCTTCGATGCGCTCTTTCATCTCCCCGGCGGCCTTGTTGGTGAAGGTGACGGCCAGGATATTTTCCGGCGAGATGCCGCAGTCCTGCACCATATAGGCGAGGCGGTAAGTCAGCGTGCGGGTCTTACCGCTGCCGGCGCCGGCAAAGATCAGCACCGGCCCCTCGATAATCTCGGCAGCGATTCGTTGCTGTGGGTTGAGTTCGTCAAGTAGTGCCAATGGAATTCACCAGGTCAGTTCCGCGTGGGATTACAGTGGCGCTTCCAGATTCGTGCACGGCGGTTCATGCCTTGCGCTGAGTCTCCAGGGCGGCGTTGACCAGGCCGGCGAAGAGTGGGTGCGCGCGGTTGGGGCGCGATTTGAACTCAGGATGGAACTGGGAAGCAATGAAGAACGGATGGTCGGGCAGCTCGATAATCTCCACCAGGTCGCCGGCCGGCGAGGTGCCCGAGAAGACCAGCCCGGCCTCCTCAAGCCGGTCACGGTAGGCGTTGTTAACCTCATAGCGATGGCGGTGACGCTCGGAGACCTCGTCAGCATCATACAGCCGTGCTGCCAGGGAACCGGGCTTGAGCATGCAGGGGTAAGCGCCCAGCCGCATCGTGCCACCCAACGCCTCAACCCCCTCCAGTTCTTCGAGTTTTACGATGACAGGACAGGCAGTGGCGTCATCGAATTCCTTGGAGTTGGCGCGCTCGCAGCCGCAAAGGCTGCGGGCGAACTCAATCACCGCCGTCTGCAGGCCCAGACACAGGCCCAGGAACGGGATCCCCTGCTCGCGGGCATAGCCGATGGCGGCTATCTTGCCCTCGATGCCCCTGTCGCCGAAGCCGCCCGGCACCAGGATCCCATCCACCTCCGACAGCAACTTCTCAGGGCCCTCAGCCTCGATGGCTTCAGAGTCAACGTACACGATGTCCACTGCGGCGTCATTGGCGACGCCGCCATGGTAGAGCGCCTCAGTCACTGACAGGTAGCAGTCATGCAGGTCCATATACTTGCCGACCATCGCGATTCTGAGGCGCCGGTTGGGGGCGTTAATACGCCGCACCATCTCGAGCCACTCGCCATTGCCTGACGGACGCCGTTCCAGGCCTAGCTTGTCGGTGATAAGCTCGGCGATACCCTGCTCCTCGATAAGGAGGGGTATCTGGTAGAGGGTGCCTTCGACGTCGTGAGCATCTATGACATTACTGACCGGGACGTCGCAGAACAGTGAGATTTTTTGCTTGATGTCATCGGTGAGCGGATGAGGCGCGCGGCAGACCAAGATGTCAGGATGGATACCTACCCTGCGGAGTTCCTGGACACTATGCTGCGTGGGTTTGGTCTTCAGTTCGCCAATCGTTCCCAGGTACGGGATCAGGGTAAGGTGGACATAGCAGACATTGCTCTCGCCCTCATCGTGACGCATCTGGCGGATGGCCTCCAGAAACGGCTGGCCCTCGATGTCGCCGACGGTGCCGCCAATCTCGATCAGGCAGATGTCAGCCTGGTGGTAGTCGGCGCACTGCTTGATGCGGGATTTTATCTCGTCTGTTATATGAGGGATGATCTGGACGGTGGCGCCCAAATAGGCGTCGCCGTGGCGTTCGTTCTGGATGACCTCACCGTAGATCTGGCCAGTGGTGATGCTGGAGAGGCGACTGAGGTCCACGTCTACGAAGCGCTCATAGTGGCCCAGGTCCATGTCTGTCTCGGTCCCATCATCGGTGACGTAAACCTCGCCATGCTGTAGTGGGCTCATCAGACCGGCGTCCACGTTGACGTAAGGGTCGATCTTGATCAGGGCGAGCTTGTAGCCACGGTTTTTGAGCAGCCGGCCAATGGAGGCATTGATGATGCCCTTACCAATACCGGATACGACACCGCCGGTGACGAAGACAAACTTTGTCATTAGCTGCATCTCCTATTGTTGTTGGTCAGCACCCTGTTCGCAGGGCGCAGCCAGCGTGTCCTGAGCGTCTTTTTGCTCTGTGGCTTCTGGTTCAACGGGTGGCTCAGGAGCTTCCTGTACAGCCTGCTCGTCAGCCGCCTCGGCGGGCTGCTCCTGTCCTGGCGCGGCCTCGTCGGCCTCTTCAGTGAGCGGCTCGTCTTCGTCCAGTTCCACCTCTACCTGCAGGCCTCTGTCTGGCCTGCGGATCGCCTCAATCTGGGCCTGGAGGTCCTCGACCTGCTCGCCGAGTTGGTCAATGCTTTCGCAGTTGGCCAGCACGTCTTTGTTACGCACCTTGCCAGCCTTGTGTAACGCATAGACCTGCTTGCCGATCTCCATCAGCAGGTCGCGCCGCTGGCGGACAAGACCGCGTATGTGACCTTCGAGCCGGTAGACAGCGGCCCGTCGGTCAATCCACTCCAGGGCTGTGCCGCTGGCCCGCACACTCCCTCTCACGAGTCGCTCGGCACTATCTTGTGCTTTTTGGAAGAAATCTCCCACACTACTCACCTCCGGTTTTGGCGGCCCAGCCCGCCGAACGGCACAGGCGAGACGCCTGCGCTACCGACAGGCCAGGGGCCGCTCATCCAATTGGTGCAGGCCGGTCTCTAAGACCACTTCGACCGCCTGCCTGTACTCTTCGATGCTCAGTGGCCGGTCAATCAACTCATCGCTGTGCGCCTTGTGGCAGGGCCGGTACTGGGCCATCACATTGAGATACGTGTCCGGACTGAGCTGGCACAGGAACCTGGCAATCTGTTCCGTACCGGCCTGGTCGTTGGGGAGGACCAGGTGGCGCACGAGCAGGCCCCGGGTGGCGAGGCCGCGCTCATCAAACCGCAGGTCGCCGACCTGCCGGTGCATCTCGGTCAGCGCCTCTTGCATCCGCTCCGGGTAATCAGGCGCGCCGCACAGCCGCTGGGTCACCTCGCTGCTGGCGAACTTGGCATCCGGCATATAGATGTCCACAATGCCATCCAGAAGCTGCAAGGCGGGCACGCTCTCATAGCCGCCACAGTTCCAGACTAGCGGCAGCCGCAGGCCGTCTTCGATAGCCGGCGGCAGTGCCTCCAGTATCTGCGGCAGGTAATGCGTCGGCGTGACAAAGTTGATGTTGTGGCAGCCCATCTGCTGAAGCCGCAGCATCATTTCTGCCAGCCGCCCGGCGCTGACCTCACGCCCGTGGCCCAGGTGGCTGATGTCATAGTTCTGGCAGAAGCTGCAGCGCAGGTTGCAATTGGTCAGGAAGATGGTCCCTGAGCCGCCGCTGCCGACCAGCGGCCGCTCCTCACCAAAGTGAGGGTTGTAACTAGAGACCATTGCCTGGCGGCCACCCTTGCAGAATCCGGTCTCGCCCGCGAGCCGATTGACCTCACAGTAGCGTGGGCACAGGCGGCAGGCCGCCAGCATCTGCAACGCCGCCTCAACACGGCGGCCCAGTTCGCCGCTCTCGAACAGGTTCAAGTACGCCGGCCATCGGTCAGCCACTGAGTCTCTCCACCAGCGGTTCCAGTCTGCTGATGCCATCGTAATTGGTAAGGTTAAAATGCACTGGCGTTATGGAGATGCGACCAGCCGCCACAACGCCGATGTCAGTGCCCTCGCCGCCGTCGAGCTCCTGTGCCTCGCCGCTGAACCAGTAGTAGGGCTGGCCCCGGGGGTCCTCGCGCCTGGTAACCTCGTTGACATACGCACGCTTGCCCAGGCGCGTGACCTCGATGCCCTTTATCTCATCGGGCGGCAGGGAGGGCACATTGATGTTCAAGAAGCCACCATCGCATAAGTCAACATACTGCCAGTCCTCCACTAACTGGCGGGCGAATTGCGCTGCCGCCTCAAACTTCGGACAGTCGTATTCGGTAACCGAGATGGCAAAGGCGGGCAACTCCTGCAACACCGCCTCCATTGCTGCCGAGACGGTGCCGGAGTAGAGTATCTCCTCGCCGAGGTTGGCGCCGGCGTTGATGCCGGAGATCACCAGGTCGGGAGGGGTGCCGGTCGCCAGAATGCCCAGTATCACACAATCGGCGGGCGTCCCATTAGTGTCATAGGGCTGGATGTCCAGGCCCTCAATCTGCGCTGGGTTCATGCGCAGCGGTTTATGCAAAGTTATGGCGTGGCCGGCTGCGCTTTGCTGGCGCTCCGGGGCGACGATCACCAGCTCGGCAATGTCAAGCAGAGCCTCAGCCAGCGCCTTCAGCCCCGCTGACTGCACGCCGTCGTCGTTGGTAAGCAGTATTCGCACTGGTGTATCCCTCAGTTCTGCAACACCCTGCCTGGTAGGTGGGGCCGCTCGTGCCACAAGGTGGACAGGCAAGGATGCCTGTCCTACCCTGGTTCATCCATTTAAGAAGTCCACGGCCACGGTTCGCTCGACCCCAGGCAGCAGCATAACCTGGTCGGCGAGGGATTGGTCAATAGGCTGGGCGAGGTTGACGGCCATCAGGCCTACGCCCACAATCTCCTCAGGTGCGACCTGAATGCCACGGATGTTGACACCCGCACTGCCCATCAACGTCCCGAACTTGCCGACAAAGCCGGGGCGCTGGGGCTCGGAGTTCCAGATAAGTAGGACCGCGCCAGTTGGCACAAGGTCGAGGCTGAAACCGTCCACGTTGACAAGCCTCGGGTCACTTTCGCGAATCAAGGCACCAGCTACCGCGCAGTCGCCTGCGGAACCGGTGATGACCGCCTCCAGTAGCCGGGAGTAGCCTCGATCGGTACTGAGGGTGGCCTCTGCCACCTCAGTGCCGCGTTCTTCGGCCAGCGCACCAACGTTGACATAATTGACCGGCTCGTCCACCGTTTCCTCCAGTAGCGCGACAAGAAAATGGTGGTTGAGGATGTTCAGATACTCAGGGGCGAGGTCGGCGCTGCAGCGAAGCTCGGCGCGTTGGATGGCCGCCCGCCAGAGGGCGTGCTGCAGCCGGCCCAGAGCGCGTACCAGTGGGATAAACGGCTCGATGGCAGCGAGGGCCTCCGGCGGCAAGGCAGGTGCGTTCACCGGCCAGCGCGGGGGCCGGCCCGCCAGCACATCCACCACCTGCCTGGCCACATCCACTGCCACATTCACCTGGGCCTCCTGGGTCGAGGCACCCAGATGTGGCGTGGCGATGACATTGGGCAGGCCGACCAGCTCAGGGCTGGGCGTGGGTTCGTCCTCGAAAACATCCAGGGCTGCGCCGGCCAGCTCGCCGGCCGCCAGCTTGTCCAGCAGGGCAGCCTCGTCAACCAGCCCGCCGCGAGCACAGTTGATGAGGATAGCATCCGGCTTCAACTTGTCCAACTGCTCTGCGCCAATAAGATGGTGCGTGTCTGGCGTCAGGGGCGCGTGGATGGTGACGAAGTCTGCTTCGGGCAGTAGAGATCCCAGGTCGCGTAGCTCCGCGCCCAGACTCTCGGCCTGCTGGGAAGACACATAGGGGTCATAGACGAGCAGCTTCATTCCCAGAGCGCCCGCACGGCGCGCCACCTCCGAGCCAACCTTGCCCAGGCCGACAATCCCCAGCACCTTGCCGCTTACCTGCCGGCCCACAAAGCGCTTGCGGTCCCAGCGGCCTGCCTTGATGTCTTGATTCCCCTGAGGGATCATCCGCGCCGCGGCCAGCAGCATCGCAATGGTATGTTCTGTGGCGGCCATGGTGTTGCCGGCCGGGGAGTTCACGACCAGGATCCCGCGCCGGGTGGCAGCGGCCACATCTACATTGTCTAC
>JALGTI010000186.1 GCA_029821455.1 Candidatus Zipacnadia bacterium
GAGAGATATGGGCAGGGGAATGGTTCTGTACCATGACCTGTGGGACCACAAGACGCCAGGTATCTACGGTATCACCTGGGCACTGACCCGGCTGCCGTTAGCGGTAGGGGGACTCCGCCTTGTGGCCGGGATACTCTTCGTCGCCTGTTTTCTCCCGCTGGCCCTAGCACTTCGGATACCGTTCAGCGGCCGATACCTGGCTGTAGCCTCACTGCCGGCAGCGGTGGTCCTGAACAGTGCCATTGACGGTGAGAAGCTATTCACCGAGCATGCCGAAGGGGCCTGCCTCGTGCTGGCGCTGGCGGCAGCAGTGATGGCTTATCAAACATACTCCACGTTCAGGCGCTGCCTTTGGTCAGCGGCGGCGGGAGCGGCTGTATCCGCAGCCATCGCAATGCGGCCCACGGCCTTGCTCTACATCCCTCCATTGCTATGGTTGGCCACCATAGCATCAGCGAATAGAAACGGTCGCACAACTGCCGCCACGATTGGGGCATTCATTCTCGGCGGCGTTACTGGTCTCGCAGCCGTGTGCGCGTGGCTAGCTTCCCAGGGCGTGCTGCAAGAGTGCTTTGATATAGCGATAGTCGGCAATATGAAGATCTCAGGCCGCTTCGGGGCAGCGGAGATTCTCACTCACTGGGCGATACTTGGCAGTCGCTTTGTTGCGGTGGGGTTTGCTTTTCTTCTGGCGGGCCTGGGCCTCCGGCGGTTATGGGCTGAGCGCAAACAGTTGGCAGTGGCTTTCGCAGTGTTGGCGCTGCTGGCACTTGCCGAGGCATTCATCCCACGGAAAGAGTTCTTCCACTACATGCTGCCCTTGGGCTATATTCTTGTTCCTCTTGGATGGGTATCACTGGCCGCTGACGAGTTGCATGGCCCGCCGAGGCGAAACCCGGTGGCAGTCGCCGTCCTGGCGCTTGCAGTGCTAACTCTGTCTTATTGGAACGTCCCTCTGGCAGTCAATACGGTCGCTCGCCTGGCCGAACCCTCCTCTCCGCAAGTCTATGGCGTCCAGGTGTCAGAGCTGGTCAAGCATCTTGACGCGAGCGATACCGTTTGGTCTGCGGACACCCAATGCGGGGACCTTTATTGGTACACCGGCTGTGCAAGTGCGACGCGGTACTTGTTCATAAACGGCGATGTGCGACCGCTGGTGCGGATGAACGTGCTCCTGCAAGATTTGCAGGCCAATCGCCCTAAGCTTATTCTGGTCGGGCCGGGCCGTTGGCTGAACGCGGCAGGCGAGCTAAGTGAGAATGTCCCGGCCGGACTGAGGCTCTACATTGAGGCGGAATATACTTGTGTTCAGCCAGGGTCACCGGCTGCAAGCGTATTCGTCAGACGCAAGCGTCCTAAGCACGTCTTATAATCCGAGGCTTGCTTGCACAGGGGACAACCTGAGCGGTTGTCCCCTGCGGTTGTTCAGAGACTTGGATGCTGTCCATTGCGTCCAGATGCCAACTCAAATGCACCGTTGTCTGCTGAGTCCGATGATACCGAGAGCATTAGCGTAACAGGAGTAAGCTCGCTGTGCGGGGAATTGGGTCTGTAGGAGAGTAGCTAACCTCTCCGGTCACAATGCACGATGCAGGTCGTCTCAATCAGATCAAGAAAGGCGGAGTCTGAAGATGGAAATTGGAATCCTGACAGTGCCATTCGGCGACAAGCCCTTGGAAGCCGTAGCCGCATTCGCCGGCAACAGCGGCTTTGCTGCGTTGGAGGTGGGCGTGGCCTCAGGCAGGAGTCATATTGATGTGGCAAACTTCTCGCCAGCGGACGCCGACGCGGTGCTGGCGCTTATGCAGCAGCACAACCTGCACATCACCAGCCTCGCCGCCTACGTCAATGTGACCGATGCCAACCCACAGGCCCGCGAGCAGAACATCCAGAACGTCTCCCAGGCAATCGAGGCGGCAAAGCTGCTAGGCGTGGATGTGGTCTGCGCCAATGCGGGGATGCCGGTGCCTGGCAAGAGTAAGTTCGAGACCATCGAGCAGGATTGTGTCGAGGTCTTTCCGCCGCTTCTGGACCAGGCAGGACAGGCAGGCATTAAGATTGCGCTGGAGAACTGGTTTGAGACGAACCTGCAGGGCCTCGAGCACTGGCAGTGGCTCTTCGATGTGTTGCCGCAGGAGAACTTCGGCCTCAACTTCGATCCCTCTCATCTCATCTGGCAGGGGATTGACTACATCGCCGCCGTGCACCACTTTGGGGAGCGCATCTTTCACACCCATGCCAAGGACACCGAGATTCGGGAGGAGCGGCTGCGCTGGCTGGGCAATCAGGAGCGTGGCTGGTGGCGGTACGTGATTCCGGGCTTTGGGGCAATTAGCTGGGGTGAGTACATCGGGGCGCTTCGAGCAGTTGGCTATGACGGCGTGCTCTCCATCGAGCACGAGGACTCCGCCTTCGGCCGCGAAGAGGGCTTCATAGCGGGCCGCAAGTATCTGGAGATGCTTGTCTAGTAGCGCAGGCGTCTCGCCTGTGCCGTAGTCGTAGTAGCGCAGGCGTCGCAGCGATGAGTTTCCCCTACCACTGCACCCACGAGCGAGACGCTCGTGCCACCGGTGGCATCGCTCACCTCGCCCACGGGCTGGAAGCCCGTGGTACTTTATGGCACAGAAAAGCGGCAAGAGGCCATCACGGTCTCTTGCCGCTCTAAGTCTAGCCGGCCCGGGACTAGCGCCGACTCAATCAGTCGCCAGGTCTAGCCATGGGGCTCGATATATGGATGCCACGTCTCCCACCAGTCCCAGGTGTCCTGGTAGCCATGGCTTTTCTTCCACTTGGCGTGGCCGTCATAGAACGCGAAATTGGCGCCGTCGTTATGCGGCCAAGAACTCGTCACGCCGAAGCCAGGCGGCATGACATACCGAGACCACAGGCATGCAGTCAGGTTCTCCCCGGCATACCCTGACCAGAACCAGACATCGCTGGAACCAGGGCCATCAGCAAACATACACAACTTCGCCGGGTACTGAATGCGGTTCATGGGGACCGGGGTGGTCCAGCCCAACCTGGTTGCAACGAACCTATTGAACCCGTAGTGATTCTTCAGCGCGCCACCGCCCTCACTAGCAGAGGCAGCCGTACCCCGCAGCGTCGGGCATTGCCAGATCTGCAGGTTGTTGATGTAGGGATTACAGACCCTCGCACAGCCATAGGGTTCTGTATTCAACGGGCCCGTAGGCGTTACATACATTACGTCCGGCATCTCGCCCCACGTCCACAGGGTGCTGTCGTAGTCCTGGGCATACATCTGCGCGGCCAGGGCGATTTGCTTGAGGTTGGACAGACAGCTTGTCTGCCGGGCTTTCTCGCGGGCCTTCGCAAACACGGGAAACAGAATTGCTGCCAGGATCGCAATGATCGCGATCACTACCAGCAATTCAATCAAGGTAAAACCCTTTCGCATAGTATTCTCCCTCCTTAGAGTATGTGACATAGTACGTATCTGCTTGCTTCCTTGCATCGAACGGGCATCACCATCAGTAGCGGTGGTGAGCAGACACCGGTGCCTTTCGCCCGTCCGCCCCGCTACTGCGTGATATTCAGGTCGGCGTCGCAGCGCCACCAGTTGCCGTCAAGAGCAGAATCTACGCGCGCCCACTTCGCATGCCCGTCAATAAAGCCCCAGTTGTAGCCGCCGTTGTGCACCTCGCCAACAGCGCCGCACGCGATGCCGCTGGCGCATTGTCCGCCAGTACAGCCGGTCCAGTACGGGTACATGCACTGCCAACACCCGTACCCCAGCACATCGCTTCCCCCAATGTACCAAGAGTCCGCGATTACGAAGGTCTGAGCCGGGTACTCCACCCCACCAAGGGGCATGCAGGCGTCGGCGCTAGGGGCAAAGCCCGCCCCGCCTACGAACGGGGCATTGATCCCGTAGCCACCTCGCGCCGAGACCGTGCTGTGGGATCTCGCCGGGCACCTGAGTATCGCCTGATTGTTGATGTACGGCTCGATCGCATCAACCCATATTACGCCTCCCGTACTGCAGCGGGGCAGGACCTCATCGTAGTCCTGTGTGTACATCAGGATCGCCAAGGTAATCTGCTTGACGTTAGACAAACAGCTTGCCTGCAGAGCCTTATCCCGCGCCCGGGCAAACACCGGGAAGAGAATTGCTGCCAGGATCGCGATAATCGCAATCACTACCAGCAACTCGATAAGGGTAAAGCCGCGTTGTCCTTTGAACATACCACATCCTCCTTTTCTGTTAGTTGGTAAGGCCTTCTGGCCGATTGACATTGCCTTGAAGTGCTATTTAGTGCAAACCCGTTGCCTCCCTCCCTTCATTATGCCACACGCCCCGACTGGCACTTTGCTTCGATTATCTTCGATACGGTTGAGCAGAGCTCCTTCTTGGGGTCAGCTAGCTGTCCCGTGGATCACATCAACTCTCCACGGGGGAGCAACACCTTTCCCCTGCTTGCTCGGCCTAGCCGTTGAGTTGCGAACTATTAAAGAAGGCTCGACGCGGGCGACGCCGTGTGGCGGGCGGCCCTCCTGAAGCCAGGCCGCCAACAGGCTCACGGCCGCTTCGGCAATAGTCCGATAGGGCTGGGCAACGCTAGTCAGGGGTGGGAACGTATGGGCGAAAAGCTCCAGGCCATCCCAGCCGACAACAGAGAGGTCATCAGGCACACGCCAGCCGGCCTGTTGCAGGCCGCTCATTAGCCCAAGAGCCATCGGGTCATTGGCGGCAATGACAGCCGTTGGCGGGTACAACATATTCAGAATGTGGTCTGCCGCCGCCTGCCCCATGCTAGCGCCATCTGCCATGTCTATGCGTAACTCAGGGCTAATGATGAGGTCCTCAGTCACTGGCAGGCGGTGCCTTTGCATGGTCTCTTCGTAGCCTGCGTATTTGTCCGTGCCCAGCATCGCTGCGGAGATGGCGATGCGCTTGTGTCCGAGGGCGACCAGATGATTAACCGCGAGTTCTGTTCCCCTTGCGCGGTCTGTGGTGACCGCACACAAGGGGCGGTCTTTAACCTCTGTTTCGCTCAACTCTCCGGGTACCGGGTTAACGAAGACAATCGGTAACTCTGGATCCAACGCGGAATACAGCAGCCGCATTACCGGGCGGGAGCCGACCAGCAGCACACCCGCGGCCGAAACCGACTCAATCTGGAACACAGCCTCGCTAACGTCTGGGGAGTTGACCGGTATGGCCACGGCTGATAGCCCTGACAAGCCCCTGACCACCGCGACGAGCACATCGAACACCGCACCGTAGGAGAGGGTGGTGGGGTAGGCCAGGGTTGGCAGGTCTCCGACTGCAATGGCGATCGTCTGGGCGGCATGGTCAGTCTGCTGGGCTGGGGACTGCTTTGGGCTGTAGCCCAGGCGGCGGGCGGCGTTCTCAACTGCCAACCGCGTCTCTTCCAAATACGGCCCTCCGCTATCACTGAGGATGCGCGAGACAGTGGTGATGGAGACGCCGGCTGCCTTGGCAACATCCTTGAGGAATACACGCCCTCGGTTACTTTTCATGCCTGCTCATCTATCAATGCAAATTTGCACAAATGACTTGCATAACATTAGCGTGCGCCCGGGGAAATGTCAAGGGGTTCTTAGAAAAAGTGTAGACGCCGGCAGACAACGGTAGACCCATTCCCGCTCGCTTCACGAAGGGGGCTAGGGGGTAGGTCGCCCTCTCCTGTCCTCTGGTAGACTTCCCCGCAATAGACAAATTTGCCAGCCCCAAACACACGGGTATAATGAGAGTACTCTCTGACACGCGCACCGAAAGGCCGATGAAGCAGCCCACTGAGGCGCGGCGACTGCTCAGGGCACTGGCAAAGGGTGACCTGCAAGCCCTGGGGCATCTGTACGACGCCCACGCGCCACGGGTATATCATCTGCTCCTGGCCCGAGGCCTGGATGAACCGGCTGCCGAGGATGTCCTGCAGGACGTGTTTCTGGCGCTGCTGGAGCGGGGAGCGGCGGCGGCGAAGATTGACAACGTGCAGGCGTATCTGCTGAGCATCGCGCGGAATATGGCCAGCCGCCGCCCAAGCCGGTGCCGGAATATGGCCAGCCGCCGCCCAAGCCGGTGCCCAATAACCAGAACGCGGCAGTGCTGTACAATCGGGTTTTCAAGCTGCAGTGGCCGCCTGCCACGCCTATACGGTTGGAGGGCGCGTGGGGAGGACTATCAGCGGAGGACCTTGCCCTGATCGAAGACAAGTACCCCGGTGTGGAGCCATCCGGGACACCTGAGGACCTGGAGGCTCAAGTGCAAGAGATATTCGGCCGGCCCAATGTCCAGGAGATGTTGTCCACCCTCCGTGAAGGCTCTCTGAGGCCCTATTGTGTCTTTCCGGTCAATTGGGAGGACGGCCTCGGCACGCTATTCCCGCATTGTGCGTCTATGAGACAGGCCACCAGGATTCTAGCGGCTTACTCAAAGCTTCTTGCAGCAGATGGCAAGGTGGAAGAGGCCCTTGACTGGTGCGAGGTTGCGTTGCGAATGTCAGAGCACGCCGCTTCGGAGCCAACTCTGATAGGGCAGCTTGTCAGCATCGCAGTACAAGCCATAACTCTAAGGACAGCAAAGCAGTTGATCGCTCCGGCCCGAATGCCATCTGCTATGGCCAATAGATTCGAGACATTCCTGCGCGAGATTGACCCATGCAAGACTTTTTCTGCGGCCCTGATAGGCGAACAAGCCTACGCGCTTGATACCTACGCCACGATGCCCGGCCCCCTGTTCAAGCTGGATGAACTGACCTATCTCAGCTATATGGGTAGACAGATTGAAATCAGCAGACTTCCCCCCGTCGAGGCAAGGAAGGAGCATAAGAAGCTGGATGCAGGTCTGGGAAGGCTCCCCTTATACCGAGCGCCTCTCACCAAGATACTCGCCCCTGTGTTTGCCCGCGCGGCACAGAAGCGTGACCAAGCCGTGGCGGAGATTGGCCTTTGCCGCGTGGTGATGGCCCTGAAGGCATACAAGTATGAACATAACGCCTATCCTGATACGCTGAATGAGCTTCAACAGAGCCTCGACTGGACACTGCCCGAGGACCCCTTCAGCGGGGAGGCCTTCGTCTATCAGCGCCGCGGCGAAGGCTTCGTCCTGTA
>JALGTI010000187.1 GCA_029821455.1 Candidatus Zipacnadia bacterium
AGAGGAGATCATCCCCTCCATCCGCTGGGAGGCATTACGCGCGGGCATCCAGACAGCCCGCCTACTCCTGCACATCAAAGCGGCCTGCGAGACCGGCGACCTCCCAGCCCCATTATGCCGTGAGGTCCAACAGGTGCTGGCCGATATCCAGGCAATGTGCGCAGACCAGTCCAAGCTGACGAACGAGTGGGTCTCGGACTGCTCCCGCCGAGTACGTGTCTTGTACGTGCGGGCGACCAGAAGCTGAAGGCACCGGCCACCTCGAAGAGCACTGCGGGGGTCATCCCCTAAGAGAGATTGCCCAGGCCCGTCAACGGTATGCGGAACGCCAACGGCAACAGGCATTTGATGAGAGAGTAGCCCGCGAAAAAGAACACCAGGAATGGCTAACTCACGGGCGCTATGAAGAGGCAGAAGCCCACGTCCAAGCCCTGCGTAGGGATTTTGCGCTTGCCAATGAGCTTGAACGCCAGCGCGCTTTACAATACTATCTGCAAGTCAAAGACGAGTGGAAACGGGGTTATTGGAAGGTCTATCCCCGGCCCCCCGAATCATCCATTCCCAAATGGGAATACTTCCGCATTCCCGGCCAGAAGCGAGATACCATCATTGTACGAAAGGCGACTGGCGCAGGAAGCCCTTGGCCACCAGCATCGAGCAGCCCATAACAAGGGGGGCAAGTTGATGCCTGACAATTTGGAAAATCTGGGATCTGTGAGTTTGCCCAAGTTGCGAGAGGGCTGGGCAAGACAGCGAGAAGATCACGACAGTTGCTGTAATTTGAATCAACTGCGGTACGACTACACAATGGACACATTGTGGTTAGCTGCTGGGCCGGTCAGTCCGGCCAGATACTGATGCAATAGTGCCGTCTTCGCCTAAGATAGACAGGAAGGTTCGAACCGCTACGAATCTGATCTGCATAATGGTGGACAGTCTGCGCCAGGACCACGTCAGCTTCTACAATAGGGATATAGGCCCCTTTGAGAACGTGCCCGCCTGCCAGACGCCAAACATAGATACCTTCGCCTCAGAGGCGATCGTTTTCGAGAATGCATACCCGGAGGGGTTGCCGACCATGCCGGTCAGGTTAGCCCTAATGACAGGCCAGTACACCTTGCCCTTCCGCGGCTGGGAGCCGCTAACCGCACACGACATCACCGCAGCCGACCTTCTTAGCCAGCACGGCTACACCTGCGGCCTCATCACGGACTGTTATCATTATCGGGCCCCGGGTATGAACTGTCATCGCTCCTTCCACACCTATGAGTGGATACGCGGTCAGGAGTATGATGCGTACAGGCCCTTGCCGTCCCGTCGGCGGCTAAACGATTACATCAACGAACACTACGGGGACCCCTAGCCGCGACGAATAGCCCAGTTTCTGGCTAACACCGACGACTTTGCCGGCGAAGCCGACTGGTTCTCGGCCCAGGTGGTGGAGCGGGCCGTACGCTGGCTAGAGGAAAACCGCGACAAAGAAAGGGTCTTTCTGTGGATTGACTGCTTTGACCCGCACGAGCCCTGGGCCCCACCGCCAGCATTCGACATGTACACCGATCCCAGCTATCGGGGCAAGAGGCTGATTATGCCGATGGGTGGCAGCATGCATGAGTGGGCCTCGGAGGAAGAGATACGTAACATCAGGGGCCTATACGCTGGTGAGGCGCATTTCGTGGATCAGTGCTTCGGCGCGCTTTTCGACTCTTTGGAGCGCCTAGGCTACTATGAGGACTCTATCATCTTTCTGGTGGCAGACCATGGTCATCCACTAGGCGATCACGGCAAATTCCTCAAGGGCGCTGATCGGCTTTACAGTGAGCTGTTGAAGGTGCCTTTTGTGATACGTTTGCCAGGTGGCAGGAACGGAGGAGGGCGTCGTAGTGCCCTAGTGCAATTCCAGGACGTGCTGCCTACCTTTCTTGACCTGATGGGACTGGGCAACAACACGGAGGCTATGCACGGGCACAGCTTTCGCGTGGTGCTTGAAGGGGATAGTGAGGCTCACCGCGATGCCGTCATCGTCGGGTTCAGGCCCGCAGTGGACCGCTGTATCCGGGATTGGCGCTGGAGCTATATACAGCGCCCCGAAGGCGAATCGGATGAGCTGTATCACCTGGTCAGCGACCCCCACGAGGAGCGCAATCTCATTGACGACCACCCAGACGAGGCCCAGCGCCTGACCAGCTACTTTGGCCGCATCTTCCGTCCGGATGCCGCGCCCGTGATCAAGGGTGTCCAGGGGCAATACGAAATGGCATCTAGTGCAATCTGCTGAGTAGCTGCACTCTTAATCCCAAGAATTGATGGGAAGGTCACTAGTCTGCACTCCCTAGATGGGGCAAGATGGGCCTACGGAACACATAGAAAAGGAAGCGGTCTTGTACCAGCGGCACGGATCAAGTGACTTCGGGCATCTGGAGGTATCACCACGGAGTTTTCCGGTGGCCAGTCTCCAACGTATTGTACTCCGGTATGTCGCCGGCGTGCGGCCGCTGGTGGAAGGTGGACAGGTCCGTTTACTTGTGCCCCGCCTATGGTCGGTTCCCCATACATTGAACACCGATATGCGGTCTGAAGCCCCCGGGTCTACCTACATTCGGAAGAAGCCCGAGGATGTGGAACTTGCCATCGCAGTCGAGCCCCCAGCGCTTATCCTTGACAACTGGCGAGCTGTAGACATTGTGCTTACAATCCTCTCCGGCGGCCTTGCCACAGGGGAACAGGTCGAGGTGCAATATGGCGGCCTTTTGTCAAAAGTGGTGGTTCCCCGACTTGCCGGCAAGGTGTTTGCCTTTGATGTCCTCGTAGACCCCGATGGCACGAGATCCGGGCCGCATTTCGGGTATCACTTCGTCGCGACCGAAGTTGTAGTGGAAACGAGACCTGACAGGCCTGTGCAGATGGAAGCCTTTGCCCCGTCCGTCGTGCGAGGTAACAATGAACTATCTGCAATACTCTTAGTCAAGAAAGACCGCTATCATAACTGTATCTCGACCGAGAGGAGAGCGATCTCGCATCCAGGTTGTCGTGTGGTCGCTGCACAAGACGGACGTGTGCAGCGTATTAAGGTATGGGACCAGGAAACTGAAGCGGTTTGCCTCAGCAACCCTATAGCTCAAAGGGGGCCAGATTCTCCCCGGCTGTTTTGGGGCGACCTTCATGCTCACACTAGTGTATCGGTCGCATCCGCGGAAGCCCTGAGTCCAGAGGGCGCTATGTCCTACGCACGACACGCTATGGGGCTTGACTTTGTGGCTCTAACTGATACTGTGAACGAAATCTCACGTGAAGAATGGACCGCTCTCTTGGAGGTAGTCCGCGGGTCTACAACAACAGGTGAGTTCGTTGCCTTCCCAGGTTTTGAATTCTATGGGTCCGAATCCCCTGGAGCGAGGTTGCCGCGTCTGGATAAGAACGTTATTTTTGGGAACGCCGACTTTGCTCAGCTGCCGCCAGGCGTGGGACGAGATGATTTCCGCACTCAAAGCTCTGCTGATCTCCTAGCAGGAATTGACCCTCTAGCAGCGCTTGTCATACCACACCAGCATCAGGGCGGTGACTGGCACGTTCAGAATCGAGAGAAGATGCGACTGGTCGAGATGTATTCCCATTGGGGTTGCTACGAATGCCCTGGTTGCGAGCGCTCGTTTTGCTTGGGTACCTATCCTCGTGGCAGTTTCGTCAGTGAGGCGCTGGCTTCAGGCATGAGGCTTGGCTTTGTGGGGAGCAGTGACGATCACACAGGTCTGCCAGGTAATGATTTCTTCACTTGGTTCACGGATTATCCCGGTGGCCTGACGGCAGTCTGGGCTCCCATTCTTTCGCCAGAATGCGCTCCGTGACGCGATGGTGCTTTCCCTGCTGGCGCTGCGCGGTCTGCGCGAGGGCGAGCTCGTGACGTTGACCATCGGTTCGTTCGAGTTAAGGGGGGACGGGGCTGTCTTGACTGTTACAGGCAAGGGGCGGAAGCAACGTATACTCGACCTTGACGCCGACCTGTGGAAGCTGGTCAAAGCGTATATCCGGGACACCGGACGCAGGATCCGTAATGCCTACCGCGACAGTCTGCTGCTCTCGGGGCAACGAGGCCCTATGAGCGCTCAAGGCATCATCGATGTAGTCCGCCGCTGCGGTCGTCGGGCCCTTGGCCGCGACGACGTCACTCCCCACATGCTTCGCCGAACATTCGCCACGCTAGCCAGCCGGGAGTCGCGCGATGCCAAGGGCAACGTTGTCAAGCCTGCCATTCCGCCGCACCTCCTCCAGCGCCTACTAGGCCATGAAGATCTGAAGACTACCCAGAGGTATGTGGATGCCGCGGCAGAGGCTGACGGCATCTCGACCAGTGTCTATTTGGGCGTTGCGCCCCCTCGGTGCCAACAATATCTGAAGGTGAGGAATGAGGTGCGAATTCCACATGCCCCGTGCTGTTATCTATGCGAGGGTTTCCAGCAAAGAGCAGGTTGAGGAGGGTTTTTCGATACCGGCCCAGTTGAAGTTGCTCAGGAGCTATGCCGATCAATCAGGGCTAACAGTAAAGCAGGAGGTCGTGGACGTCGAGACCGCCAAGATGACGGGAAGGCGGGGCTTTGAGGAGATGGTGGAGTTCCTGACGGACCACGGCAAACGGTGCAAGATCATTCTGGTGGAGAAGACCGACCGTCTGTACCGCAACCTTCGCGACTATGTAACCTTGGACGAGTTGGACGTCGAAATCCACTTCGTCAAGGAGAACTTCGTGCTGTCCGATGACTCACGGTCAACTGAGAAGTTCATGCACGGCATCAAGGTTCTGATGGCCAAGAACTATGTCGACAACCTCTCCGAGGAAACGAGCAAGGGCATGTTAGAAAAGGCCGAAGAAGGGACTTGGCCGTCTTGGGCACCCCTGGGCTATCTGAACTCGGGAGAGAACGGTAAGAAGACGATCGTAGCGGATCCACGGAAAGCCCCCATCGTGGGCAAGATGTTTGAATGGTACGCCGCGGGCGACTGCAGCCTCGCTGAGGTGCGAACAAGAGCTATCGAAGCAGGGCTCACCGGGCGGCGGGGCACGCCCCCCTCGAAAAGCACTGTGGCTGACACACTGAAGAACCCCTTCTACACAGGCTGCTTCGTGTGGAAAGGAAAGACGTATCAAGGAGACCACGAGCCCCTCATATCCGCTGACCTGTTCGAGCGCACTCAGATTGCCTTCCGCAAAGACAACAAGCCGCCCAGACGTAGGGACCATTTCTTTGCCTACACGGGGCTGATAACGTGTGCATACTGCGGATGCGCTATCACCGCAGAGCAGAAGAAGGGCAAGTACACCTACTACCACTGCACCGGATTCAAGGGTGGATGCAGCAAGCCAGCTATCCGTGAAGAGCATTTGGAGGAGCTACTAGGAGAAATTGTCAAGAAGGTCGTCATCGGGCCGGAGACGGTGGATTGGATCATTCATGCGCTTCGCGAAAGCCACCGAGATGAGGAAGCATATCACATAACCCAGATAGAAGGGTTGCAGCAGGAATATCTACGGCTACAGGATAAGATGGACAGAGCTTACGAGGACAAGTTAGAGGGGAAGATATCGGAAGAATTCTGGGAGCGCAAGAGCCACAAGTGGCGAGAACAACAGCTACAAATACGAGCAGCAATTGAGAGGCACGAAAACGCCAATCAGTTCTACTTCGACGAGGGATACCGCATCCTGCAATTGGCCAGCAAAGCCTACGACCTGTGGCTTCAACAGGACAAGAACGAGAAAAAGAGGCTGCTCAGTTTCCTACTATCGAACTGTACCTTCGATGGCGAAAAGCTAAGCGCTGTATACAAGAATCCCTTCTGCTGGCTGACAGAAGGGGCCGGCCGTCCGAACTGGCTCCCCGGGCCGGACTCGAACCAGCAACCTAGTGGTTAACAGCCACCCGCTCTACCGATTGAGCTACCGGGGAACCCTAAGACCATCTCCCAACTTCGCGCTGGGCTTGTGCATATTCTACCCCACGCGGTGACGCTCGTCAAGCCACAGCCCCAGCACCTCATCT
>JALGTI010000188.1 GCA_029821455.1 Candidatus Zipacnadia bacterium
GTCAATCCATCATACTCATTGTGCTTGGCGCGCAGGCCATCTGTAGTCAGCCAGCTTCCTGACACGGCAAACCCCGCGTCACCTTCACCACTGCCAACGCTGAAGCTGCCGCGCAGCGTCCCATAGTTCCCGCCGCCAAAGCTGATGCGGTCAGGCGTCTCGGAGGCGGGCTTAGTGAAGATAGAGACAACACCGGCCATCGCGTCCGCGCCGTACAGCGTCCCAAATGGGCCCTTGACAATCTCAACGCGCTCAACCTGGTCAACAGTCAAGTGCGCCAGGTCAGTACCACCGGACATCGGGTCATTGATCCTGACTCCATCAACCAGCACCAGGGTCTGGTTATTGTTACCGCCTCGGGTCAGGATGCTGGTTACACCCCCAGGCGAGCCGCTCTGAACGACGCTCAAACCTGTGATGGGCTTGAGCACCTCAAGCACACTCGTGGCCTGAGATGCCTCTATCTTCTTAGAATCCACCACCTCGACGGTTGCTGCCACATCGGTGGCCTTCTCATCGGTGCGCGTGGCACTGAAGACCACCTCCACCTCGACCGAGGGTTCATCTTCATCGGCCACAGCGATCACTGTCGACGCCAGCAATAGCACCGCCGCAACTGCTATAACTGTCCTTCTGAACCACATCATCGTAACAATCCCTCCTTGCCCCTTAGGGCAGATTTTGTGTTGACTGCCAACAACAAAAGAAGCCGCACAAGCGGCGGCTCCCTGGCATTCGATAGCCGAGGCATCCTTCCGCCCTCGAGAAGGTGTAACCACATTTCATATATGGGCGGCGCGGTCTCCTGGCTTCCGGGTCGTCCTACTTGCCACGCCTTCCCGAGGCGATTAGCCTCAGTGGCCTGCTATGGCGTTCGTCACCGGTCACAGTTGCGGGGCAGCGACGGATTCCCACCGTCTTCCCGCTATCTTCCGCCCGATTGTCAACTAATCAAGCCTAAAGACCACCTTAGCGGTGACCTTGATGCTCTTGTTCACGCCCTTTGGAAACGGCAGGAACGGCACCGCACGCCGCACTGCCCGCAGCGCCGCTGTGTCCAGCAGCCGATGCCCCGAGGATAGAATCACCCTCACATCCGTTGGCCTGCCAGCCGGGGATACACGGAAGCTGACCTTCACTGTCCCCTCTATTCCCCGCTGCCGCGCCTCAGAGGGGTAGCGCTTCGCCCCGGCGATCCGGCGCTGAACCATTGCACTGAACGCAGACAGGTCAGCCTTCGACAGTTTGGGCGCAGGCTCTGGCTTGATCTGTCGCTTGGGTTCGGGACCGGGCTCGTCGGGTGGCTGAGGCCCTGATGGGGCGCTCTCCTTCGGTGTTGCCGGGCCCGCCTGCTTAGATCCGGTAGACGCCCCTCCCCCACTCGCAGCACCCCCTCCCGCGAATCCACCACGCCCTGCCCCACGAGCAGCCGGCACTACCGTGTCCTTCCCCGGCGCGGACTTGCCCATGCTGACACCACTGCCCGATCCACCCACTCCCAGGCCTGAGCCAGACCCGCCAACGCCAATCCCACGACCGCCGCCGGCAGGTGGTATGGCCACAGAAAAACCTCCGGCAGAACCCATTGCCCTAGCCAATATTTGCGACCCGCCACCCGCTGCAGGCTCCCCATTATCTGCTCCTGGACCCGTTATCCAACGTCCCGGTGCTTGCCGAATCGGACTAGGCTCTATCTCTTGCATCGGCTTGCCAACCGATGGCCAGCCCTCTACGGTCTGTGGCTCGAGATTCTCTGACTGTGCTGCTGCTGGCTCCCGGACATGCTTGATTGGCTTTCGCTCTGCAGCAGCCGGCTGCTCTCTCTCCTTGGAAACCGGCCGCGGCCGCTTTATGGTTGTGCGTGCGGGGTTGCCTTCCGCAGGCGGGGTGGCCCTGGCTGCCTTCACTTGGCCTGCCACGATCACTCGCATGGGCTGCGCGTTGGCCCTGCCATATACACGTGGGGAGATCGCGCCGCTCGCTGCCACGACAACAACCGCGTGCAGCAGCACCGAGAGCGCCACCCAGACGGGCATCAGAGCGTCAAATGGTGTCCTGCCGGCTCTGTTCATCGCCCCTCTGCCTCCGGTATCTCAGCCGCCAGCGCCAGGTATTCAACTCCCGCCAAGCGCACTGCATCCAGCACCGCGACGACCTTCTCATAGGGCACCTTGCGGTCGGCACTGACCACTACTATCAGTTCCGGGTTAGCTTCCGCCTCGTCCTCTAACAGCCCGGGAAGCTCCTGAGGCCTGACGGGTCGTGAGTTTAGATACACCTGGCCCGTAGCGGTGATGAAGACAACTGCCTGGAGCTGATCCTGCGCCACGGCCGTGCTTGCTTCTGGTAATTCGATGCTCATTGCCGTGCCGGTGGCGATGAAGTTGGCGGTAATCATAAAGATGATGAGCAATACCAGGCACACATCGGTGAACGGCACAATGTTTATCTCGGAGAACAGTTCATCGCTCCGGTGCCTACGTTTCATTGGGAAGCCACCTCGCTGCTCTTTGCGCTATCAAGATAGATAAGCTCCAGGACATCCAGCAACTGCCGCATCCGCGTGCGGAAGATGTTGTAGCACAGGACTGCGAGTACCGCCACGCCTAGCCCCGCAGCGGTGCAGATGAGCGCCTCGGCGATGCCAGCGCCGACCACGTCAATTCCGGCGCCGCGCTTGACGGATATCGCCTCGAACGAGCGCATAATCCCTATCACGGTGCCGAATAGCCCGATAAACGGTGCTAGAGCACCAATGGTAGCCAGTACCACTAGACGCGCTTGCAGGAATGCGCTGGCGCGTAGGATATTGCCCTCGTGGGTGCGTTGGGCGGCAGCCGACTCCGAGGGCAAAGGAAGCTTGACCATGCTGCTAAACCATGGTGCAACTCCCGCGCCAGTCTGTCCCGCCGACAACTGCCGAGCAAACTGGTAGAACACATACCAGCGCTCACAGACCACGGCCAATACAGCCACTGAACAGGCCAGCAGCACCACCATCGTGAAGCCACCGCGCTCAATTATCAACATTGCATTTGATAGCCACATAGGATTTGCGCCTGAGCCTGAAATGAAAAAAGACTACCCTACGAGGGCAGTCCCTTGATATTTATCGGCCGTCTCCCGCCCTCGAGGAGTTACCGTACGGTCTTGTGGGCGGTTCCGTCTCCTGGCTCCCGGTTCACCCTACTCGCCGCGCCTTCCCGAGGTTGCCCTCAGTGGCTGTTGCAGCTTTCGTCACCGGTTACAGTTGCGGGGCAGCGCCGGATTCTCACCGGCTTCCGGAGGCGGAGGACATCCGCCTACCACCCACTCAAGTTGTCAGTTACACTATAGCACCTCACCCGCTGGCCGTCAAGGCCAATTTCATTGGGGCTGCAAGTTGGCGACAGCCCGGACCTGTTCTCCCAGAGTGTATCCACCCCTATAGCTTGTGCGCGTTTCTATTGGACTAATCAACTATAACCTAGGGTGTTCCCTTCAACAGACCGTCCCCGGGTGCAAGCATGTCTAACAACCTGTCCAATTCCTCATCATCATGGTAGTTAATAGCGATGGTGCCACCGCCCCTGGCCCGCGTTTTGATCTTCACTTTGGTGGCCAGAGCCATTTGCAGCCTCTCCTCGGCCGCCGCCAGATTGGGCTCTATGGTGGCAGGTCTAGATGGCTGGGCAGGCGCAGCTTCCGGCTTGGCCAGCTTTTTTGCTATCCTGCGGACCAGTTCTTCGGTCTCCCTCACGGTCAAGCCCTTGCGCTCCACCTCCACCCAGGCCTCTGTCAGGGCCTCTGGTGAGGCCAGCAGCGCCAGCAGTGCGCGGCCGTGCCCCTCGCTGATAATCGCGCCTTGGATGCTATCCTGGATGTCCTGTGGTAGTTCCAGTAAGCGCAACGTATTGGCAATTGTGGGGCGGCTCTTGCCAATGAACTCAGCTACCTGTTCCTGAGTGAGGTCAAAGTCATTTATGAGCTGTCGGTAGGCGTGAGCAGCCTCGATGCCAGTGAGATCCTCGCGCTGCAGGTTCTCAATCAGAGCAATCTGCAGAGAATCTCTATCGCTGACATCCTGGACGATGCACGGTACTGCTGAGAGAGCGGCTTCCTGGCAGGCTCGCCAGCGTCTCTCCCCAGTCACAATCTCATAACGATCCCCTACCCGCCTGACACATATCGGCTGCAGCACACCACGCATCTTTACGGACTGGACAAGCTCCTGCAGGCCTTCATCTGACATTTGCCGCCTGGGTTGGTAGCGATTCGGATAGATGTCCCCTACGGGAATGTCAACGATTGCCCGCCCCTGCACCGTCGTATCCCCTGCGATCAGTTCGCTCAATCCACGGCCCAGACTACGTCTACGCATCTGCAAACACCTCCCTGTATAGGTCCCAGTACTTCTTCGCTCCCCTGGACGATGGTTGATAGAGGACGGCCGGCAGCCCGTGACTGGGCGCCTCGGCCAGCCTGACATTTCTCGGTATGATGGTATCAAACACCCGGCCTCTGAACTTGCTCCGTACCTCCTGCACTACTTCCTCGGAGAGTCTCGTCCGAGAGTCGTACATTGTGAGTATGAGACCACCAACGCGCAATCCGGGATGGATCTGCCCCTGCACTAGCTGTACGACCTCCAACAGCTGAGAAAGCCCCTCCAATGCATAATACTCGCATTGCATTGGTATCAGGACGCACTGAGCTGCAGCCAGACTGTTGATGGTCATCAGCCCCAATGATGGAGCTGTGTCAATGATTATCGCGTCGTACTGGCTATCAGCACGCTCTAGAGCCTGGCGGAGCTTTGTCTCGCGTGCGATTGCGGCAGCTAGCGTGATGTCGGCAGCGGCCAAGTTAATAGTGGACGGCAAGATCCATAAGTTCTCAATCGCACTAGGCACTACTACCTCCGCCAGTCGGTCCGCTATGGGTAGACCCTCCCACTCGTCATCCAGAAAGATGTCATAGATGCACCTTTCGAGGTTGCGCCGGTCAATACCTACGCCACTGGTCGCATTGCCCTGCGGGTCACTGTCCACCAGCAGCACCTTCATGCCATCAAGCGCCGCACAGGCTGCAATGTTGATGCAGCATGTCGTCTTGCCCACTCCACCTTTCTGATTCACCACAACCCAACTGCGCAATAACTGCACCTCCCTGCTCTGCGCTTGACACTCCGCTCAGCAGTTGCACTGATAGGCGGTGGCCACCAGTCCGGCGACAGCAGTCGGAATACTGGTGATTCTCGCCAGGCCCGCTGCCGGGCCATCACGTGACACATCATCGGCGTGGTGCAACAAGATTATCTGTCCATTAGGCTCACAAATACTGCGGCAGATTGCCGCTGCACAGTTAGGTGGAGCGACAGCCCTCGCTAGTACGACTTTGAACTTACCCCCAACCGCAGCGGCATCATCGGGCAGATCGGCTTGTACGACGCAACAATTATCAGCACTGATACGGTGGGTGAGCATATCAATGAACACTGTCGAGCGCTTCCGGCGGTCAAACAGCGTAACGTGGGCCTTTGGCAACAGAATGGCCAATGCGAGCCCGAGCGCTCCCGCTCCTGCACCGACCTCGGCCCATGAGTGGCTATGTGGTGGCGCCAGGCGCAAAACGGATGTGATGGGAGAAATGGCCTGGGCAAGCACTTGGGTTTCGGTATCATATTTGGACAGCCCTAGCACCGGCGCTCGGTCGGCTTGCAGGGCGGCAAGCTCTGCCAGGCGCGCCTCTTGCTCAGGGCTGACGCTCAGGCCTTGTTGCGTGATGTCCGCAATCATAGTGGCTAGTACTTCGCCCATGGTGCCAAGCACCGACTGTGTTTCACGTGAAACATTCTGCTTCTTTATGTTCGAGACCTTCTTTTGTGTTTAGAATGTTTCACGTGAAACACAACCAGCTAGCGCTCGCTCGACTGCACCCTGCCAAGTTGCCAGATCTGCAGCATTCATTCCAGAAAGCGCGCCCCTGCATAAGTACTCGCGGATTCCTGGTAACGGGCCTTGCCGCTTTCGCCAACAAAGGATATTCATCTAGGGCACAAAACCATCGGGCAGCCGCAGCTATTGCTCTATTTGCGACAGATGGACTTCGAGCCCGCTCGGCTCGCCCGGCACACGAGCTGTCCGGCCGATATGCACCACGCCATTCAGGCACGTACAGCGGCTGGTGACTACGCTTCCTGCGCTGTAGGCCAGCCCGTTAAGTGGGGCTAGCCCCCAACCTTGGCCATCGCAGGCCAGGAACTCGGCAAGGATCTCTTGGCTGTGCGTCAAGTTTGGCTGCTCTTGCAGGGTCTGCTCCTTTCCTGGAATTGAGTAGACGTATACACATGAACACCTTGTCAATATTGTGGGCCGTCTCCACGCCATGCGCATCAGTCTCACGGATCAAATGGGCTTTCCCTGGGCCGCCCATGCTGCAATTACACGGCATCAAGGCCGTAGCGTCGCGGTTGATAGTAATCAGCAGCATATTAGCGCCCCGCCTTGCCAAGGCAACGAGTGCCTGGCAGTCCCTGTGTCCAGGGCGA
>JALGTI010000189.1 GCA_029821455.1 Candidatus Zipacnadia bacterium
CCACGCGACGATGTTGACCTGCGGCTGATCGAAGAGTACCGCAACGGTGAGGGGAAGGCTGGCTGCGGCTACGCAGAGTGGAAAGAAAAGCACGGCCTGTAGGCATGCAAAGATGCCAGTCTTTATTCGGCGCAATGGTGTTAGGAGGCTAAGAAGATGGAAGACGAACGTATTGCTCAGGCATTGATGGCGCAGGGAATCCTGGATGAAACAGAGTTGGCAGCGGCCCGCGAGGAGGCGGAGCAGTCAGGCATCAGCCTGGTGCAGGCGCTGCTGAAGCTGGGCTATGTTGACGCCAACACCATAGCGCGGATTGTGGAGACCATCGAGGCGCAGCAGGGCTCTGAGGCGGGGGATGAAAGCGCCGAGGCCTTGGAGCTGCCGGATGTGGAAGTGCCCGAGGCCGCCGAAGCCGCGCCTCAGGCGGCCAGCTCGGTGCTGAGCCAGTATCAGGTGGACCACGAGGCGCTGCGGGCCATCCCCCGGGCGAAGGCCGACGAGTACTGCGTCCTGCCCATCAATATGTCCCAGGACCGCATCCTGCTGGCGATGGCCGATGTCAACGACATTGTGGCCATTGACGCGGTGCGCGCCCAGACCCACCGCCAGGTCGAGCCGATCGAGGTGGATGAAGAGGAGCTGCGTAAGGCGATTGACCAGTACTATACGACGGTCGCGCGGGCTCAGGCGGCATCCACGGAGGGAGCGACTGACCTGGGGGCAAGTGTCAGTGGCGGTGAGCTGGTATCTGGGGTTGATGTTGAGTTGCTCAAAATGCTGGACCAGGGCCATGTGGTGCAGATTGTGGAGACACTGGTGTCTGATGCGGTGAAGATGCGTGCCTCCGACATCCACATCGAACCGCGCGGGGAAGGCGTGCAGGTGCGCTATCGGGTGGATGGCCGGCTGATGAACTACACCACCTTGCCCCCTGACATGCTTGCGCCGGTGCTCTCGCGCATCAAGATCCTGGCCGGCGAGGACATCAGCGAGACCCGCTTGCCGCAGGGCGGACGCTTTGCTACCGTGGTTGACGAAAGGCCGATTGACCTGCGTGTCTCCACGCTGCCGACCTACTGGGGCGAGAAGGCAGTCATGCGCATCCTGGACAAGAGCCGGATATTCGTCGCCCTCACCCAACTGGGCTTCTCACCGGAAATGCAGCAGACATTCGAGGACCTGGTCAACCGGCCCCAGGGAATGATCCTGGTGACCGGGCCGACCGGCAGCGGCAAGAGCACCACCCTGTACGCTGCTCTGCACACTATCAATGACGAGACCAAGAACATCACCACGGTCGAGGACCCCATCGAATACGAGGTTCAGGGCCTCAACCAGGTGCAGATTCATCCCGTTATCGGCCTGGATTTTGCCGAGTGCCTGCGCCATATTCTGCGCCAGGACCCCGACGTCATCCTGGTCGGTGAGATCCGGGATTTGGAGACCGCGCAGATGGCGTTCCGCGCCAGCCTCACCGGCCACCTGGTGCTCAGCACCCTGCACACCAACGACGCGCCCAGTGCCACTACACGCCTGGTGGACATGGGTGTGCCGCCGTATCTCATCGCCTCCTCGGTCACCGGGGTGCTGGCCCAGCGGCTGGCCCGGCGCATCTGCACCCACTGTCGGACAAAGACCGAGCCGACGGCGCAGGAACTCAAGAGCCTCGGCCTCAAGCCCGAGCAGGCCCAGAAGATCAACTTCTACCGCGGGCGTGGCTGCCAGCAGTGCCGCAACACCGGCTACTTGGGGCGTGTGGCGCTGTATGAGCTGATGCTGATGAACGACCAACTGCGTGAGGCGCTGACCGCAGGCGCCAATGCCTCCCAGTTGCGCCAGATTGCCATCAAGACGAAGATGAGGACACTGAAGTACGATGGCCTGCTGAAGATCCACCAGGGCATAACCACCGCCGCCGAGGTTATGGGCGTAATGTTCAGCCCGGAGGATTTCTGAGCGGCTGAGTGAAAAGCCATAGCGAGACAACAGAGGAAGAAGAACTATGCGCAAAGCGTTCGTTGCAGCCGGCTTGGGGTCTCTGAGTTTCATACTGGCCGGGGCAGTCCAGGCAGCTACCATCAATGTCCCCGGTGACCAGCCAATGATCCAGGAGGCTATATGGGCAGCCGAGGATGGTGACGAGGCGGTGGTCGCCCCCGGAACCCACTACGAATGGAATATCCGTTTCTTTGACAAGGCTATCACGGTCCGCAGCAGCGACCCCAACAGCCCTGCTGTCGTTGGGGCAACGGTCATAGACGGGCAAGGCAACGGCCCTGTGTTCAACTTCTATTCCCATGAGGATGGGGATTCCATCTTGAGCGGGCTAACGATCACGAACGGCCAGGCGGGTGAGGGGCTCTCATTTGGCGGTGGCGTCTCTTGCCATGAGTCCTCACCCACCATCACGAAGTGTATCATTACCCGCAACTCGGCGACGTACGGTGGTGGCATCTACTTGTACCAATCCTCGCCCCTAATCTCCGACAATATCATCACCGACAACTCGGCAAGTCAGAGTGGCGGTGGCATCGCCTACAGTGGCAAGGGCTCGCCCACGATTTCACACAACACGATCACGGGCAACTCAGCGGTTTTCTATGGTGGAGGGCTAAGCTGCGGGAGTGGTAGCTCAGCTACGATTTCGGACAATGTCATCACAGACAACCGGTCCGCACATGGCGCGGGTATTTCTTGCATGTCCGAGGCGGCTACGACCATCATTAATAACATTGTGTGTGAGAACGTGGGAGTCAGGGATGGCCCCTGCGGTACATCTATGGGGGGCGGCATCTACTGTGCCCATGCCTCACCAGCTATCACCAACAACACCATCAGCCACACCTCGGCCGACTGGGGCGGCGGCATTATGTGTAACCTCTCCTCGTCGCCCACCATCAAGAACTGCATCATCACCTTCTCGCCATCCGGAGGGGGAATCTACCGGCACTCCGGGAGCCCTACCGTCCGCTACTGTGACGTTTTCCGCAATGTAGACGCGGATGACGAACAGGCCAACTATGTGGGGATAGACGACCAAACCGGTACCAATGGCAATATCTCAGTGCATCCGCGCTGGCCCGGAGCTGACCGCGACGACTTTCATCTGCGCTCAGAAGCCGGGCGCTGGAATCCCAATACGCAACGCTGGGTGCGTGACGGTGTGACCAGCCCTTGCATAGATGCTGGTGATCCTAATTCGGAATGCAACCACGAGCCGCCGGGCAATGGCAGGCGCATCAATATGGGCGCTTATGGGAATACGCCCGAGGCCTCCAGGACAACTGCCTGGACCGTTGTGCCCGGTCCCCCTAAGGTTTTCAAGCCTCGAAGGCCGATCCAGGTCCAGCCCAAGCTGATAGACCAATAGCTGCATCCGTCCAAAATCTGCAGACGCCGGCCTGTGAGATGAAGTTAACGCAGATGCGGTTACTGCTGAAAGCGTTGCGGGAGACGTTGCGCGAGGCGATCGAGGACGGACAACCGTTTTGGACTACGTTACGGGACAGGGCATGCCCGGTGGCTTCCAGCGGAAGCTGCGGGTATATGGGAGGGAGGGCGAGAGGCGTCGCCGGAGTGCCAGAAGCACAATAAGTAAAGCGGGGCGGCCCTCTCGGACCGTCCCGCTTCGCTGATGGTGGCTGCTCGACTATTCGATTTCGACTTTCTTGCCGCCCCGCACATCGGGCGCCTTTGGTGCGTTGACGGTTAAGACACCATCGGTGAACTTTGCTGTGACCTTGGTTTCGTCAATCGGCGCCGGCAGGGGTACCGTGCGATAGAAGCTGCCCCGCCGAATCTCCTTGCGGTAGTACCCCTCCTCCTTGACTTCCTCTTCCTGTTTTGTCTCGCCACGAATGGTTACTCTGTCGTTCTCGGCGTTCACTTGGATGTCTTCACGCTTCGCGCCTGGCAGTTCGGCCTCGACAACGATTTCATCGTCCTTCTCATAAACGTCCACGGCAGGACCGAAGTCGATTTCTTCGCGCTCTAGAGGCCACCGGCTGCGAAGCATACTGCCGAGCAGCTTGTCCATCTCATCGAACACGGTCGGCAGTTGAGTTCTGCTGCGCCATCGGATTAGAGACATATCTCAACCCTCCTTGGGTTTAAGTGTAGTGTGTGATCTGGTGTGCTCTGTAATAATTGGCAACAGACATTCCTGCTAGTACGCTGCAGGCCTGTTGCCTCCCACATCGTAATTATAGACGCTTAACACCACCTGATAGTTCAGAGAGAAAAAGAGAATTTCTTGGGTAAATCTGCTGCGATTGCAGCGGGCACGTGACCTGCCAAGCAAGTCTGCCCTCCTAGTCCTCGCTGACAAGCCTTTGGTAGAGCTGTTCAATCTGGGCGATCATGGCGTCAATACTAAAGCGCTCTTGGACTGCCTCTGCGGCTGTCCTCGCAGCGGCAGACTGCGGAAGCTCAGGCTCAAGGCCTCGGGTGTCCAGATTATACAGGTCTTCGGAGGCTAGCATATCCTCACGTGACAAGGTCATCCCTGTAGCCCCGGTGGTGGCCGCCTCGGCCATCGTCTGCGGAGGTGCCACCTCAAGCTGCTGGCGGATAGCGTCAGCCAACTGTTCCACATTGCCCGGCTGGAAGATACCGGTGCGAGGCAACTTCTCGAAAACCTCACGGAGGCCACCAACATCAGCAGCCACCACCGCCACATCGGCAGCGAGGGCCTGCAGGCCGCGCAGAGGCCCGGCTGCCGCATCTGTGGTCAGCACCAGGACGTTGAGAATGGGGACAATGTCTCCCACATCCACACGTTGGCCGAGGAAAACCATCCCGCCTGCCACGCCCAAGGAATGGGCAAGCTCTTCGAGCGCCTCTCGATGTGGCCCGTCGCCGATAACGACGAACTCCACATTGGGCAGCTCGTCCTGGACGGCAACGGCAGCTTGAATGAAATCCTCCAGACCCAGGCCCGCCCGCAGCGGCGAGATAGTGCCTACCAGGGCCGCCTGCGGATCGAGCCCCACCGCTCTGCGCTTGATGCCGGGGTCTGACGCGCTTGTCCATAGCCTGCGCTCGACGCCCTGATATATCACCTGTGTTCGATCTGCCAGGTTTGGGGTTGTCTCACAAAGCGCGTCTCGTTCGGCCTGCGATGGGACTACCACCGCGTCAGCGTTTTGCAGCGCACGCCGCTGCAGCCGGCGCATCGGCCAGCCGGGTCCGTCCGGGGATGGGCCGCGCGGAATAGCCGAGTAGAGGCTGCAGACCAAGGCAGGAGCGGTGGCCGTGCGCTGTGTAGCCAGGGCTGAACAGACTTGGGCTGAGATGTCGTGGCTGTGAACGACATGAGCCTGATAGGAGCTGATGACTCGGGATAGCTGGGCCGCAAGCTTATAGTGGCCGCGTCGGTCCGCCGCTGCCGGCATCGGCAGGTTAACCCAGCGGATTTCGCGCTGAGAAAGCCTCCGCCGCACATACTGGCTCAGTCTCGCCGCCACGCACAACCGAAAGCGAGGCGACAGGCGCGTAGCGACCGCCAATAAGTGGTCCGTTATGTCCACACTGTCGGCGCTGATAAGATAGACGACGTTCAGGGAATCTGGCATGGAGGTTACCAGCCGGCGGTCTGGAAAGGCTAAGGGCTGTAGTATGCACCGCTCCAGCCCATCTTCTTCAGATGGGCCTTGACTGCATTGATGCGATCATTGTTGCCTGGGTGGGTCGCGAACATGATCTCAAAGTCGTTGGGGTCGCGGCCCTGGATCTCCCGGAATTCCTCCAATACCGCTACCGCCGCAGTCGGGTCGTAGCCTGCGTCGTGGGCATATTTCAACCCCACACGATCGGCCTGGAATTCGTTGTCCCTCCCATAGTCTTGCAGCACCAGGCCGGCCACAATGCCGGCGTACTTGGCGGCATCCTTCTCACCAAAGACGATGGCGATGATTGCCTGATAGCCGATGGCCCGTTCGACACGCCGTTTGGCATGGCGCTTGGAGACGTGGGCGGTCTCGTGCCCCATCACCCACGCCAGCCTATCAGGGTTCCCTTCAAATGTGTCAATGAGGCCTTTGAACATGTAGATGCGGCCACCGGGGAAAGCGCAGGCATTGACTTGCTTGTTGTTGAGGGCGCGGAAATCATAGGGGTATTCCGGCGGCTGAGCGGCAGAGGCAATCCGGCTGCCGATGGAGGCTATGAGGGAACGAACCTGCGGGTCAGATACCTGGCCACCATTCTTCCTTTCGAAATCATCCCCGGCCTCTCGGCCCATCTGTATCTCATCATTCTTGCTGATGAGACCATCCTCACAGCCC
>JALGTI010000190.1 GCA_029821455.1 Candidatus Zipacnadia bacterium
ATCGCCCAGGCTTCCTGGTTGTATCTGGGCTCGATGGCCGGCGATGCTGCTGCCCTCTGGCCGCCGATTGCCCGCTTCTGCGGCGAGCATGACGTGAGACTTGCGATCAATCCGGGCCACCGGCAGCGTGCCCTGGGTCTGGACGGCCTCGCTGATGTCTATGCGAACACCACAGCGTGCTTCGTCAATCAGCAGGAAGCGCGTCAGATAACCGGCATCCCTCAGGAACGCGGGCCTGACGACGAGATCAGGATGCTGCGGATGCTGCAGGAGGCCGGCTGCCAGTACGTGGCTATCACGGACGGGATCGCCGGTGCCCACGGCTATGATGGTGCAACCTTCTGCCACCTCTCAGCCTACGAAGTGGAGGAGCTTAGTACCGTGGGAGCCGGCGACGCCTTTGCTGCCGGCGCTGTTGTGGGTCTGTTCAGAGGGCTAGAGTGGACCGAGGCGATGAGGGTAGGGGCCGCCAATGCCGCCCACGTGGTGCGGGAATTCGGTGCCAAGCGAGGTCTCATCACCTGGGAGGGTGCCATAGATTTCATCAACAGCCATCCAGCCGGTGGCCGCTGTCAGACGTGGCTGGATTAGCCCTATGGCAGCCAAGCCGTCTGGCACAGGTACTGACTTAACGTTGAGAAAGGAAGTATTCGCATTGAAGTTATCTGTCCTTGCAGGCTATGTCGGTCTCGGTTTGAGCGTCGGAACCCTGTCAGGCCTTCTGGGCATTGGCGGGGGGATCCTGATGGTACCAGCCCTTGTTCTACTGTGGGGGATGAAGATACACTTGGCGATAGGCACTTCACTGGCGGTGATGATTCCCAGCGCCCTGGCCGGAACCCTACGTCACCACTATTCGTATGGCAACGTAGATTTCATTGTTGCTGGTCTGGTGGGGCTGGGCGCCGTCGTCGGCAGTTTCTGCCTGGGCGCACCTCTGGCGAACTACTTGCCGGCCGAGACCCTTAGAAAGGTGTTCGGCGCTGCTATGATCGTTCTGGGCTTCTACTATGGCTGGCTTCAGCCCTACGTTGCCAAGCTTGCCGAAAATGTAGGTTAGGTGCGCGAGGTCTGCCCATCTGGTGTGCACGTCGAGGTATGGGAGAATGATGACGCGCGCTGCGTGGCTGGTAATCGGCGTCGCGCTGCTGCTCAGCACAACACCGTGCCTGGCGGCACGCCGGCCGCCGGTAGTCGAGCTAAAGGTCTGCAGCATTGGGCCGACCTGGGCTGTGGTCACCTGGCAACCGGTCGAAGGGGCGGCTGCCTACCGGCTCTGGCACCGGCCGGCCGGTGGGCTGAGCAAGCGCCGCTGGGTCAAATCCCAGACTGCGAGCACTTCGTTACTACTGCGCGACCTGCGACCGGAGACCGAGTACCAACTGCGCCTGTGGGCGCTTAGTAATCCCGAAGCCCCTGTCAAGGGCAACCTGCGCGCCAAGGGCCAGGTCGTTTTCACTACGCGATCCAATCAGCCGCGCGCCTGGGAGGGGGTCGAGGTGTGGCCCAGTTGTGAACTGACCACACTGGGTCCCACCACCTGGCCGGCGCTGGCCGCGCTGTCCAGGCGATTGTTTCTCTTTGAGGTACTCGACGGGGGGCTGTACGTTTCAGAATTGGCACCGGAACTCCGGGGAGCCGGCCAAGCTGTCCCCCTGTTGGCAGGAGTCGAGGGGACCGACCGTCTGTGTCTGACTGCTTGCCCGCTGGGGGAACGGCTCTGGCTGACCTGGATTGAGCGCCACGGCCAGAGCAGTGTGCAGATGCTTGCCTCCTGGCTGCCAGACCAAGCCGGCCCCTTGCAGCCCCAGGAGCTCGCCCGCGCCCAGTGGTGTTCGATGACTCCGTACGGGAATCAATTATGGCTGATCTGGCAGCCCGCAGGGGCAGGCGACCAGCCACTGGTGGCAGCGCCTTATGAGGTAGGGACAGGGCTGGGCGAATCAATCATCTGGGAGGTCACGCCTGCTCACTGTACTCAGCCCACCTTGGCGTCATTTGCGGCCCAAATGGCCGTGGCGTTCACCGTTGAACACACCGACCGGCGCTCGCTGTGGTGTGCGTTGTTTAATGGGGAGGTGTTCACCAATCTGCGAATGTTGCGGCGTCTCGGCAGCAGCTCGGCGCCTCGAGCCTGTGCACTCGAAAGCGATCTATATGTGTTTTACAGCAACGACGCCCACTACCCACAGTCACCGGGGGCTGCCAGTGACCTGGTGGTCACGCAAGTCGGTGCAGAGGGACTGTCCCTGACCACGACAGCCCTGGTCCATGATGGCCTTTTCAACTCGATGCCCGCTCTCGCCTACCTGGACGGCTCCATCTGGGTGGTCTACAATAAGTCATCCCACGATCCCGCCGCGTATCCGGAGGCTGTCAACCATGGAAGCTTCCTTACGCGCATCGCGCTGCCACCATTGAGTGAGGCCCAACCCAAGACCCCGGCCCCTGAGGAAACGGGCCCGCCCGCAGAGGGCGAGGCCGGCCAGCCGTGAGAGTATCTATACTCAGCTGTCGGAGGCGAACGCCTGGAGCATCTGAGTGAGCACAATCAGCGCCTCGGCGGTAGCGTCAATCACGTCGGATTCCTCGTCCTCTCCCATCGAGAGCTTCAGCCAACTGCCGTTGGCCAGTTGTGTTTCCAGCAGGCCCTCGCCCACGGCCTCGGCGATTCGTGCGAAGTTGGCGTTGCCGGTGGCGGTATACAGCACCGCTGCCGCCCAGCCAGCGAAGGCGCTGGTTTCGCTGGTATGGTGGTCCTCAGCGCAACCGTCAATGAACTGCAGGTAGTTCTGAGCGCCCTCCAGATAGCTGGCTTCCCCGCTCGCCTCACTCATCAGGCCCAGGAACCCAGCCGCCAGGCCCGGGACGTGATACCACTGCTCAGGCTTGCCTGCGTCCACCATATACTGCTTGAGCATCTCATCAGGGATGGTGGTGATGAGCCTATCACCGTCCCGGACGACGTAGAAAAGCTGAGCGTCTGCTGCGGGTTGCTGCTCCCACAGCCAGAGGAGGAAGTCGGCCGCGGCTGTTGCGGCCTTCAAGTTGCCGGTATGCAGCATAGCCAGACCGGCCGTGGCGGTGCTCAGGGCGTCCTGCTCATCGTTGAAGCCGGCGCTGGGGCCAATGCTGAAGAAGCCACCGGTCTCGGGGTGCTGAAGGCTAGCCAGGAACGCAGCCGTGGGCACTGAAATCCCAAACTGTCCCAACCGCTGGGCACCGCACGTCACCCAGGCGTTGGCCAGCAGGTAGTGCCTCTGGTGCACCGCGCTGCGAGGGAAGTATTCGCCCAGGTCTCCCTCCGCATCTAGGCAATTGGCCTGTAGCCAGTTGCACAGCCGCGCCGCCCGCTCCACCTGTCCCATCACCGCCAGCGCCATGGGCAGTTTGTGAAAAGTAGCCACCCCGCGCTCCACCGGGCGGAATGACCCATCCTCATTTTGCTGACCAAGCAGCCACTTGGTCGCTGCAATTGTGGCCTGTCGGTATCTTCTGATCTCCATCCATTTAGCCTCCGAATGATTATGCGCATCTGGCCCGGAGCCAGAGCCAGTCTCATATTCGCCGCAATCTATGAATCCTCCTCCAGCACAGAAGGGTTGCGCAAGTGGGGGGCGAATAGCGGGAGGGAATGAAGCACACCGGCAACACACAGCCCGCTAGCCCCTACCAGGTGTCCCTGCAAGAGTTTGACCTGCGGGAAATTGATAATCCCAACCCCCGCGCCCTGCATCGGCTCAAGTATCTGGCCAGGCTGAGCGCAGTGCTCCAGGCCGTCCAAGCTGCCGTCCCTGTCGGTGGATGTGTGGCGGAGGTGGGCTGCTCTCAGGCCAATGCCAGTCTGCTGCTGGCTGAACGCGGGTATCAGGCTGTTGCCATGGACCTGCTGCCCGAGGCCCTCAGCTATGCGCTGATGAAGTATGAGCGTGGTCCCTTCCTGCCGCTGGCCGGCAGCGCGGCCGCTTTCCCCTTGGCAGACAACAGCCTTGACGCAGTGATCCTCGGTGAGCTGCTGGAGCATTGCGCGGCCCCGGCTCAGATCGTGGCCGAGGCACGCCGCGTACTGCGACCAGGTGGCCTACTGATCATCACCACGCCGAACCGCACCGGTCAGTCGGCTGACCTGCCATCTTTCGCTCAATTCTCCGCATCGCCTGCCCAGGCTCAGGCCCAGGACCAGTTCGGCCCCCACGGGGACCACCACCTGTTCGCTTTCGACGGTAGCGAGCTGCGCCGCCTGCTAGCCGACTGCGGCCTGGAGGATGTGCGGCTGCGGCTGGTGGGCTGTCCCATAATGTCCGATAAGCTGCGGCCCCTCAAGCGCCTGCTGCCGGTCGGGGCTATCAATCAGCTTAGCGCCTTGCTCTGCCGCCTGCCTGTCCTGGGGGCCCGAGTTGGGTACACGTTGGTAGCCGTCGCCTGTAAAGTATCATAGTCATTTGTGGAAGGTAGCCTGTTCACGCAAAGGGAAATCGCGGGTTGGTTTGAGCACTCACTCAGTATTCAACACGCCCAGAATGGCTTCGGTAAGCCATTTTTGAGGGGTGACGCTACGGTCACCCCTGCCCTTTGGGATCCAACTGGTCAGTCACGCGCAAGAATCTGTATGGTCGTGTCCAGGTCGAAAAGTAGCTTTCATCCGCCAATAGTTCATAGTCAGTACCGAAATACTTGTTCAGAATCAGTCTGAACGTGTTCACTGGCGTCATATCTTCATAGAACGAACTGTAGTCGCCATCAGGTAGATATATTGCATCGAGAATACTGAATACCTCGGGGAAGTCAGTCGCCGGCGGGTTGTCCCGATTTATCATCGACTTGCAGCCGTGATCCGCCTGGATGATTATGATCGCAGGCCTTCCAGAGGCAGCCAGTATTTCCCTTATCAACGTTTTCACTTTGGTGTTTATGAACGCTAGTTGGTCCGGGTATCTTTTCCGATACTGTAGATTGATGGAACTCGTGCTCTCCGGAGGCGAGCCGCCGTTAAGTCCACGCGAACTGGGCTCAGGCATAATCGCTTCGCCATTGGGGCCGAACACAAAGGGCGGATGTGGTGAGAGTATGTGGGCAAAGACGAATACGGGTGCTTCGCCATTGGCAGCATCGGCGAGGTGGTCAAATGTATACAGTATCCGCTTTCTGTGCATGGTCACAGCATACTCATTGTACGCAAACAGATTAGGCAATGGTGTGCGCTGCACCAGCCCGGTACTGAATTCATCCAGCCCAAAGCCATTGTACACGTCAGCATTGGTCATCTCAGTGGGGAAATAGCCGCTGGGCAGGGCGACTGTTCGATAGCCATATTGCTTCAGGAAGCGCACCAGCCGGTTATCCACAATCACCTTCCTCATTACCGCGAGGTCGCTCGATTCCGGATCGAGATTTTCCAGCACATTGGGCAAGTAGTCGAGGTTCAACGAGGCGGCTAGCGACAAAACGGTGCGAACGTAGTTGGAATGTGCGTTCTCTGCAACATAGAAGCCACTTTCCTGCAGGTAGTCAATGAACTCGCTATTATCGAAGTTATAGAGCTTCTGGAGGACATCGGCCCGTGCGTATTCATCGAGGATTATGTAGAAGATGTTGGGCAGGTCTTGGGTGGGGGCCAGCGCTGGGTCCAGTCTGCTGCTGGGTTCCAGCTCAAGATTGGCAGGCCGGACAATCCCGGCCACCTGCCAGCTTCGCTGGGCGCTGATTGTGTGGATGCCTATCGTCACCAGCGGCTGCAGCACCAGCACCACAGCCATTACATTTGCCAGGCGTGTGACAGTGTTGAGGGTGTTCCGAGTTCTTACTATGAGGTAAGTAACCAATGCGAAAAGCGGAACACCGAACAAGAACAGTAACTTGTTAACGCCGAGCACGACGTCTCCAAGACTTATCTTAATCCCGTACAAAGCATCGCGTAGATAGCCGTAGGAGAAGAAGATTATCACCGCCAGGGCTATTATCAA
>JALGTI010000191.1 GCA_029821455.1 Candidatus Zipacnadia bacterium
CTCCCGGAAAAGCAATGCATCACCACGTCGAGATCAGGAGGGACCTCATCTGCGAGTATGGCCAGCACTTCGTCGGCAGCCTCGCGCGTATGAACCACCAGCGGCTTGCCCAGTTGACTGGCGACACCTATCTGAGAACGAAAGACGCGCTCCTGGGCTTCAGGGGGCGAGAGATTGCGATAGAAGTCCAGGCCGGTCTCGCCGATGGCTACTACCCGGGGATGGCGGGCCAACTCTATCAGCTCAGCGAGTGCCTGCTCATCGGCCTTCGCTGCCTCGTGGGGATGGACGCCCACGGTTGCCCACAGGCCCCGGTGTTTCTCTGCCATATTCACGACCACGCGGCTGGAGGGGAGGTCACAGCCGATGTTGATGATCTGGGAGACACCGGCTGCCCGGGCGCGCTGGAGTACCGCATCGAGGTCTGCGGCAAAGCGCGGGTCCTGAAGGTGAGCGTGAGTGTCAATCAGCATTGGTCAGCAGATTCTCCGGTAGCTTCAGATGGGGAACGGGATTCGAAGATATAGGGCTAGGACCGAGAGCGTTTGGAGCGGCCTGGCACACTTTTGATGTCTACCCGGTCCTGGGCTGAGCTTCGTCGCCGGGCCGCCCTGCGCCGCCGCAGCACCGGGTCCTCGTCATCGTCCTCAACCAGGTGACTATTGAGCATCCAGCGGGCCGAGGATGCTGCGGCATAGCGCGAGAGGCCCGTCACGATGATGACCGACTGCAAAATGATGATCATCACCAGGCAGCCGTCGGTAAGAGTCATCGGGCGGTACAGGCCCAGGAGGTCCTCGGAAATCCACTGCAGGAGCAAGATGCCCGGGAAGAAGATCAGGAGGCCCAGCACAATGCCAGCGAATACACGCATCCGAGTCATCCTCAGATATTGCTGCGAACTGTAGTGTGATGGTGTGCGGCGTCAGTCACTTGTGATGTATCGCTGTGCTGCCAGGAATGAAACACAGGCCGGTTCTTACCGGCGCATACATTGTACGCAAATTGGCCGCTGATGGCAAGGGAAAAATTCCCAGATCTTCGATTCCGTTGCTCGCCAGTACAGGCTGGCGGTAAGCTACAGCCGCTACGCGCAAGACGCTCGTGCCCCAACTGGACAGGCAAGGATGCCTGTCCTACGACGGTTGCAGCGGCTCGATCTCGAGACTGATGTCCACGGCCGGGGCTGAATGGGTCAGTTTACCGACAGAGATGAGGTCAACTCCGGTTGCGGCAATATCGGCCACCGTGTCCAGACTCACGCCGCCGGAGGCCTCTACTGTAGCGCGGCCACCTACCAGTTCCACGCCCTCGCGCAATTGCTCCAGGCTCATATTGTCTAGCATTATGATGTTGGCCCCGGCAGTCAGCGCCTCGGGCACCTGCTGCAGTGAAGAGCACTCGACCTCGACCTGCAACGTCGCCGGCGCGCCGGCTTTGGCTGCCTCGACGGCCTTGCGGATGCCGCCTGCGAGGGCGATGTGATTGTCCTTGATCAGGATGCCGTCGTACAGCGCGAAGCGGTGATTGTGGCCGCCACCGGCGCGCACCGCCGCCTTCTCCAGAACTCGCAGGCCCGGAGTGGTCTTGCGGGTGTCAACGATACGGGCCCTGGTGCCTGCAACTGCATCCACGAACTGCCGGGTCAAGGTGGCGATGCCGCAGAGGCGCTGAAGGAAGTTGAGGGCCGTACGTTCGACAGCTAACAGCGCCCGGGCCGGGCATTTGACTGTCGCAAGCATCTCGCCGGCGCTGAAGTATTCGCCGTCGGTCTTGAGCGCTGAAAAGCTATACTGGGTATCAAGCTGCAGAAAGCACTCCTCAGCGACTGCAAGGCCGGCTAGGATGCCGTCCTGCTTGGCCAGGAAGTGTCCGCGCGCACGCAGGTCTGCCGTCACAGTTAGCCGCGAGGTGATATCACCGGGGCCGATGTCCTCAGCTAGCGCCCTGGCTACTACCTCTCGGATTAGTTGCTGCTCGGCATCGTCGCCAGTGGCTTTCATTTTGAGACCCCGGCAATGCGATTGCCTTGGCCGACCTGCACGACAATCATCTTGCTGGCACGGGCTTCTTCGTCAGTCATCTGAACGTAGGATATCACGTGAACGGCATCGCCGACCAAAGCCTGGCGAGCGGCCGGGCCGTTGAGCCCTACCACGCCACTGTCTGCCTCGCCTTCGATGACGTAGGTTTCAAAGCGCGCGCCATTCTCCAGACAGACGACTTGCACTTTCTCGTCCGGCAGCAGGTCGGCCGCGTCCATCAGGCGCCGGTCGAGGGTAATGCTGCCGCCGTAGTTCAGATCAACCTCGGTGATAGTGCAGCCATGCAGCTTGGACTTCACCATAGTTCTTAGCATTGGTCTCTGCCCTCTATCTTGATATTGTCAATCAGGCGCGTGCTGCCCAGGTGAGCCGCCGCTGCAATAACCATCGGTGTGCCCTGGTCGCCGCGTGGCTCCAGTGTCTCTGGATGCACCGCCTCTACATATTGCAGCTTAAACAGTGGTTCTCCTTCGAGAGTCTGCTTCACGATTTCTTCGGCATCCCGTCCGCTAGCACCGTCCCCCACGGCCTGGGCTGCCTGCTCGAGGGCCCGGTACAGCGCCGGGGCCACTGCCCGCTCCTCAGCGGTGAGATAGACGTTGCGGGAACTGATGGCCAGCCCGTCTTTCTCGCGCACCGTTGACACAGGCACAATCTCAATCGGGAAGTTGAGGTCAGCAGCCATCCGCTTGATCACAATGAGTTGCTGATAGTCCTTCTCCCCGAAGTAGGCCCTGTCAGGCTGCACGATGTTGAGCAGCTTGCTGACAATTGTGGTCACGCCACGGAAGTGGCCGGGGCGGAAGCGTCCGCACAAACCGTCAGTGAGGCCTTCGACCTCTACATAGGTGGCGAAGCCTTCAGGGTACATATTGGTCACATCTGGCGCGAAGATCAGGTCCACGCCCTCAGCTTGACACGCCGCCACATCCTGCTCGAGGGAACGCGGGTAGGCCGCCAGGTCTTCCGCAGGCCCGAACTGGGTAGGGTTGACGAAGATGCTCACCACGGTGGCATCGTCCTGGCGCACGGATTTACGAATGAGCGCCAGATGCCCGGCGTGCAGGGCCCCCATCGTTGGCACCAGGCCCACGCAGCCGCCTCCCTTGCGGACGGAGCGGACGAACTCACGGACCTCGCTTATCGTCTTGACTACACGCATCGTATCCATAATCCCAGCGGCTACACCCTATTATACACATTCCGGGGCAGCCCGGCACCCGCCCTAGGGCTCCATCATCGCCCCGTAGTGACCGAGGTAGAAACTGGCTGTCATATACAGGACAATGCCACCGAAGATGATGACCGTAATCGGTACGATGAGGATAGTGGCTTTTCTGATAGAGGTCTCGGCCTCGGCTTCGAAGTGGTCAGCGACCTTGTCCATCATTTCGTCCACATTGCCGGTATCCTCGCCGGTCTGGAGCATCCGCAACACCATCGGATCAATCAGCCCGCTGTTGGCCAGGCTCTGGGAGAGCGGTAAGCCCTTCTCGACTTCTGGCACAGCTTTCAGAATGGCTGCAGTGATGGCGCGGTTGCCTGTTGAGTTGCCAGCCAGGGTGACCGTCTGGCTGAATGGAACGCCGGAGCGATAGCCGGCGCTGAGCGCACGAGCGAACTTGGACAGCGCCAGTTTTCGAATCACGGTTCCCAGGACCGGCACGCTAACCTTGAACTCATCAATCTTCTCAGCGCCCTGCTCGGTGGCCCGGAGCTGGCGATATACGAAGATTATCACAATCAACGGCACGGCAGCAATAAGCAGCCCCAGGCCGATGGTCTTGATGAAGAGTAAAAGCGCCGCCAGCAGGCTGACGGTAAACCAGGCGATGAGCACCTGGGCACCAAGAGGGATGAGGATGAGAGCAGCGAGGAGGATCTTCGGGTAGAAGGTCTCGCGGCTGATGGTGCGGCGCAGTTCCTGCTCGCGCTCCATATAGTCGGCGACCTGTGACAGCATTTCATCCAGCCGCCCGCCTCGCTCGCCAGCCTCGACCATCGCTACCACCAGCGGCGAGAAGAGGTCCGGATAGCGGCGCGTCACACTGGAGAGCGTCTTGCCCTCAGCAGTGGTACGGACGGCATCGGCTGTGAACTGGCGCAGGCGGACCTTGAGCGGCCGCTCCTGTAGTGCCTGCAGGGAGCTTACCAGCGTCATCCCTGCGCCCACCATCGTGGCGAGCGCGCGGCAGAATTCAGCGCGTTGGTCCGGACCCTCAAGCAATCCCATAATACTGCTGCTCTCCGTCTCCCAATATCATCAGGTCAGCTTTGCGTCCTTTTGCTCGCCTCTCACTAGCTGCGCGAGCCGGCCGGCCATTTGCACACCTACTTGATCGGGTCTGGCGGCCTCCGTTGCGAACCGGCCATCCGGCAGGCGTAACTGCGGCGCAATCTCGGCCAGCGGAACCAGAACAAACTGGCGCTGCAGCATCAGCGGGTGCGGCAGCATCAGATGCTCACTAGATACCTGTACATCATCGTACATCAGCAGGTCAATGTCAATGACTCGTGGTCCCCACTTGACCGTCCGCACCCGGCCCATGCGCTCCTCAACGGCCAGGGCCAGGTCCAGCAATTCGTCAGGTGACAATCGGGAGTGTGCGGCAGCCACCATATTCAGGAAGGCTGGCTGATCGGTGATACCCTCGGGCGCGGTCTCATAGATGGAAGAAATCCGGCACAGACTGAGCCCAGTGTTGGCATCCAGCAGCCACAGCGCGCGGGCCAGGTTCGCTGCTCGCCGCGCCAGGTTTGCCCCCAGGCCCAGATAGCAAAGGCCACCAGTGCTGGGGTCACCTGCGGTTGACATCACTCGTCTCCCAGGAGGCGTGCGGCAAGTTGGTGGTTGTCAGTGTGGCCTGTACGGCAAGCGAAGACGGTGCCGACGATCGGCCGCCCGATGAGGTAGAGGTCGCCGATGAGGTCCACCAGCTTGTGGCGAGCAAACTCCTGTGGTAGCGTCGGCGGCGCGCTGTAGTAGTCGTCATAGACGACCAGCGCATTCGCCTCGCTGCCGGCCTTGAACAGGCCCGCCGCCTGGGCTTGCTGCAGCTCTTCGGCCAGGCCCCAGGTACGGGCAGGGGCAAGTTCGGTGGCGAAGTCATCCTCAGCGGGACGGAAGCTGGTGAACTGAAGGCCGATAAGCTGGTGGGGATGATGCAACAGATAGGCGTATTCGGTGCGTTCGGAGGGAAGCGCTGCGATAAAGCGCGTCTCATCGCCCAGGTGCAATGGCTCTCGCACCACCAGCGGCTCGACCGGGTCTTTCAGGTCGCGGCATCCGGCCCGGCGGATCAAGTCCAGGAGCGGGCGGGCGCTACCATCAAGTAACGGAACTTCAGAGCCGTCCATCTCGACTACCACATCGGTGATGCCCTCGGCCCACAGAGCGGCCATGAGGTGCTCGACAAACATAACGCTATGCTCACTGTCACCGATCGCAGTGCAGTTGGTAGCGGGGGTCACCGCCGCCACGGACAGCGGCCAGCTCCTGCCGACATCCGTCCGCACGAGCATTAGACCCTGGCCGGATTCGGCGGGCTTGAGGGTCACGGTTATCTGGTTGCCGCTGTGCACTCCGAGGCCTGACAGCGAGGCTTGAGCGCCAACCGTCTTTCTAGCGCGCGGAATCGGCGACATGGTGGATTAACTCACCCAGCCACTTGGGAATGTAAGGGTCGCGGGCCATTTCAGAGAGTTCGCGCAGCGAACTGGCATCGCTGCCAAGTGCATATACTCCGAGCGCGCCACCGCCGAGGGCTACATATCCGATCGCCAGTCCACCCACAGCCAGAGCACCGACGGCTACACCGCCTGTAGCGAACACCAAGCAGACAGCCAGGCCGCCCATCCCGACTAGCCCCAGGCACAGCCCGCCAAAACACACTCCCCC